>JAATFW010000134.1 GCA_015654985.1 Sphingobacteriales bacterium
AAAAAAGCAAGATGAAAAAGATTTTAGTATTAGCAGCCTTATTAACAGTAGGAATGATCTCCTGCAAGAAAGAAGAAACCGCACAGCCGTCAGCAAAGATTGAAAAGGGAGTGATGCAGGGAGAAAAGAAAGACCTCGGTAGCTGGGATTAAACCCGAAAGAATTTACAACTTTACGCTGAAGCAAGCTATATTTGTTCAAAACTTATAGCATATGCAAGAGATAAAGAAATATGTTGAGGAAAATAAGCAGCGTTTTTTAGACGAATTATTCGAACTGCTGCGTTTCCCATCAATAAGTGCAGATCCTAACAGTAAAGAAGATGTATTAAAAGCATCTGAATTTGTAGCTGAAAAGCTTAAAGCAGCCGGAGCTGACAAGGTAGAGGTATGTCCCACTGCGGGCAACCCTATAGTATACGGCGAAAAGATTGTCGACGATACAAAACCCACCGTACTGGTATACGGCCACTATGATGTTCAGCCGGCAGACCCCCTGGATCTCTGGAAGACCTCTCCATTTGAACCGACAATCAGGGACGGGAAAATATTTGCAAGGGGAGCCTGTGACGATAAGGGCCAGTTTTATATGCATATTAAAGCATTCGAGTTAATGCTTAAAACAGGCTCACTTCCCTGCAATCTTAAATTTATGATAGAGGGAGAAGAAGAAGTAGGGTCAGTCAATCTTGGAGCTTTTGTAAAAGAAAATAAAGACAGGCTAAAGGCAGACGTCGTACTCATTTCTGACACCTCAATGATCAGTCTTGAAACCCCTTCCCTCGAAACCGGGCTCCGCGGTTTATCCTACCTGGAGGTGGAAGTTACCGGGCCAAACAGGGACCTTCACTCCGGGGTTTATGGCGGAGCTGTAGCGAATCCCGCTACTATTTTATGCAAACTCATTGCTTCCCTGCATGACGAAAATAATCATATTACCATTCCCGGATTTTATGACGATGTACAAAGCCTGAGTGAGACAGAAAGAGAGATGTTAAATCAGGCTCCGTATGATGAAGAAGAGTATAAAAAAGATCTTGGCGTAGATGAGCTCTGGGGTGAGCAGGGTTATACAACGATTGAAAGAACAGGCATAAGGCCTACACTGGAAGTTAACGGAATATGGGGCGGCTATACAGGTGAAGGAGCAAAGACAGTTCTTCCCTCCAAAGCCAGCGCCAAAATCTCAATGCGGCTGGTACCTGATCAGCAGTCAGATAAAATAACTGCACTGTTTAAAAAGCATTTTGAAAGCATTACTCCTGAATATGTTAAAGTAAAAGTAACGGCCCATCACGGTGGCGAGCCTGTAGTAACCCCTACAGACAGCGTTGCATTTAAAGCAGCCGAAAAAGCATTAGAAGAATCTTTTGGAAAAAAACCGATTCCAACCAGAGGAGGTGGGAGTATTCCAATCGTAGCCCTGTTTGAAGAAGTGTTAGGTATAAAAACGGTATTAATGGGTTTTGGTCTTGATAGTGATAACTTACATTCTCCTAATGAGAAATACGATATAGCAAATTTTTATAAGGGGATTGAGACTATTCCTCTGTTTCATAAGTATTTTGCAGAACTAAGCAAGTAAAATACTTCAACCGGTTCATTAAAACCGGCTGAAGTATTACTTCTTTAAAATTAGCTTCTGTAAATTTTAAACTTTTTCTATATTTGCAGCCATAATTGGGCACCCATAGCTCAGCTGGATAGAGCAACGGTTTTCTAAACCGTCGGTCACTGGTTCGAATCCAGTTGGGTGTACAAATTTCAGGCCTCTGCATCACTTGCAGGGGCTTTCTTTTTTAACCGGCTTCAAGATAACCGCAAACTTTTTGGCGCTCCTTTGGCGCTCAAACAAAGCTACGATCTTCAGCGCCATTTTAAGAACCTTGACAGTCATCTTACGATGACGAAGCATCTTCATTCTTAAAGCGGTCAAATAAGCATTTCTTCCTCTCAAGTAATCCTGCCCAGTCATGCCCATTCGAGTTCTATGACTCCGAGCTGCAGCGCTTTTTTCTTCTTTGAAAGGCAGATATCGAAATGTTCTCGATAAGTTCCAGAGTCCTGAATCCTTAAGCCCGTAAGCGCTGCTTTCAGATTTTTTATCTTTTCTTCGCATTCTTTCTTCATAATCGCATAGTCTTCCGGCTCCAGTTTTCATCAAATAACATCTCCCGGGCATTAAATAATTTTGCGTTCAGCACGGCGATCTGTTCCATCATCTGCCGGATAAAAAACTGCCCTGTACCAGATTACAGGACGGTTTTTTATTTAAATTTTTGCTTATCCCAGTATGATCTATTTAAATTCTTTGATGGTGACAATATTGAGTTTAGGAAATACCATTTTCTTTAGCGGAGAGAAATGCCTGTCGTTGGTCACCAGGAAATCTGCATTGCCCGCGACTGCCAGATCGGCAAATTTATTGTCATCAGGATCTTTTTCTATAAGATTCCATTTAAAGTAAGGTTCGGTATAGGTGACATTTGAGGCCACACTTAAGATGTTCAGGACGATGCCGGCCGTCTTTTCCGAGTAATAATCCGACAGCTTTTCTTCATATTCAGTCAGTACCTCATTACTGATCAGCCATTCAAAATGTTCATCCCTGAAAGCCTCATTAAAGCCAGTAACATGCACTTTGAGTTGGAATTGAAGCCAAAAGACAATTGGTATCAATTACAACCCGCATTAACTGTCGCTGTTAAGCATGTCATCAAAATCTTTTTGAGTGTATCCTTTTTCAGCCACCACCCGGCCTACTTCCTCATCCAACTGCTGAGAATAATGATTGACCAGCAGCTTTTTAAGTTCCTTGGTTTCTTTATCTGACATAGGCCGACTGAACAGCCTTAACAGGCTCACCTGTATCGGATTAAGTTCGGTATGTGAATTTTGTGCAAGTGCCATGATCTTTTGCTTTGAAGCAAATTTACTCAATATAAGGAATTATAACAAAGAGCTCTCTCCGGGTTCGATAATTTTTTCCGTCAAATTGCAGTTTTCACGATATACCGAACTTAAAAGGCTCCTTTTTCCCCAAAGCATTGGCACCTTCGTATAGGCTATCAAGCCTTGAAAGTGGCTGACCTGATCCCAACAATTTCTACAGGGAGACCGAATTTAATTAGTGTAACCACCATTGCGTTTAAGATCCTGCGCAATGCTCTGGCTACTGACACGCCGGGCTTCTTAAACAGGTTTTTGAAGCTGACGCGTGTAATGCTTTCTACCCGTTTAGAGGTATAGGTATATGTTGGGCTTACGGTTTTTTTATGTACAGGGATTATTTAACAGAAAATTTGTTATTATGGAAAGGTTAGTTATAAATATCCCTGAAAGTAAAAGTACTTTGGTAAAGCAAATCCTCAAAGGATTGGGCGTCATGATCCAGCAAGAAAGCCAATCAACCCCGTCTAAATACAGGAAAAAACTGGAAAATGTGGCAACTTGGCTAGAGGAAGACCTAAGCATTTTTGAAGAAAGTAAAAGAGCCTTTGGAGATTTGAAAACGGAACAGTGGTAATTGGTACAGGCATATTTATCGAACATCTTCGATCTAAAAATAAATTAAAAACAACACTTTACCGAATCTCAGACCAACCAAATCTTTATATTTCCGCAGTTTCACTCTATGAATTATATATGGGTGCTACCACGACAGAAAAGGAACAATACATCAAAATGTTGACAGAAGACCTTTCTATCCTTCCATTTACAGATGCTGTTTAGTTTTCCCTGATCCTATGTATTTGAGCCTATAAAGGCGATTTTCTTTAAATCTGTTATAAACTCGTTTGACAATAATTCAGTTTGGAATACTGTTCTAAGTATGCTTGCTTAGAGTGTAAACCGTACTTTGAATTGTTCAAAGTACGGTTTTTATGTTAAATCGATGTTGTAATATATCTCAACCTTGTTCAAAGTATTCCTGTTAATGGCTCAGGTCTACTAAGGGTGAAGAGCATATTAGTTTAGAACTCTTTATCCGGTAGGTGTAATATAACGGAGAATGTAGTCATTCCGTTTCGGGGCAAAGTGGCCAGCCC
>JAATFW010000084.1 GCA_015654985.1 Sphingobacteriales bacterium
CCCCTGCAAGAAGAATATAAAGGCTTTCGTAGAACCAGCGCTTTCCGGCATTGGTAAAGAAGTGGGCCATAAAAACAGAGACGGACGGTACAACCAGCAGGAAATGATAGATATTGTATTCCTTCTTCAGATAAAAAGAAAGGATAGCAAACACCAGCATAAATAACAGGACATAGTAAGCCTTCCGTACATGAACGTTGCTGCGATAGAGCTTCTGCCTGAGCGTAAAAACGGATGAGATCAATATAAGAACAACAGGGATCAGAACGATATAGTCATAAAAATTCACATGGAAGCCGGTGTTGAATTTGGTAGCCTGCGAGACCGTCAGAAAGAAGCTGTCAAGAGACCCATTCAAATAATAAAAGACACCAATGAAGAAGCAGACCGTAAAAAACCCGATTAGTCCGGCTATCCATTCACGCCAGTTAAAGGGCCTGAAAATGATCAAAACGATCCATAGCAAAGGAAGCATTGCTATAAAAGGGAAATAAATGAGAGTTCCCGCAGCGATGATCATTCCCAGATCAAACATTACCGGAAGCACGTGTTCTCTCCGGTAAATACTCAGAATCTTTTCCATCATCCATAAAATCAGAAAATTTGCTACTAAGGCCGGATTGAGCGCTACAAAAGGCTCAAGCAAAGCTGTTGCTGTAACATACATCAGGGCAGGCATAAAAGAAGGCTTACCCAAAAGGTTATAATTATTAACGATCCTGTTTAGCAATACTGCCTGGATCAGCACGATAATCATAGCATAAAAAACGTTGCTGAAAGGCGTAAAAAGATCATTGGGAAGATGAACCGCTAAACCTGCATAAGGCTCAAATAAGGAGAAGCTCAAAGTTTCCGGCAAGCTGGTAAGAACGCCCGCCCGCAGTATAATGGCAATAACCACCAGGAAGATGAGATTAATGGGATTTAAACTTCTGAATTGATTGATCATACCAGACGCAGTCTTTTTCAAAAGGCAATATTAGGATAAAAGTAGTGAATGCCGAAAATTAACTGCCTGTCTGCAATGGCAAGTGCGGCGGTGTTCGCACAGCAAAAGGCTGGTTTGATCGAAGATCTGCCTTCTCAAGAGATTTAGGCTGACCGTTCGTAAATGGCAGGCTAATAGAAAAGCTACCGGAAAGAACTTCTGATCCTTTTCAACTGTTTAAGATGATGCTTAGTATGAATTTCCAGAAAGCGAAGCCACTCAATAGCATTAAGCATCCCGAGGCGCTGGTGCTTTATGCGTTGATATGGTGAACATTTAAGGGCTTTCGGCATCAGCTCTTTAAGTTTACCGGTAAACTTTATAAGATCATTTTTTGCATCTTCAAGTGTAATAGTCTTTACAATCGATGCAACATTCGGGGGTGCCTTCAATTTTCCGGGGGGGAACCTGCCAAAATATAAAATGAGGTGACTAATAAAAGAAGGACCTGAGCGCCGGGGCTGCTTCTTACCGTGAATACACCTTTCAACAGCAAGAAGACAGCGCATATTGACCTGAAGCATATGGCAGTACACTTCAGAACATGACCATCCCCCATCATGAGGTTTTCTGCAAAACTCTTCTTCCGAAAAGCTTTTCAAATTATCCTGGTATTTACCGATAGCATCAAGAATAGAACGTTCGCTTACCATTAAACTCATAGTAAACTCATTAAATCCTGCAATTGTGTTATCTGTATTGTTACGATCTCAGGTCCGGGTTTATTGCCGGGATTAAAATAAATAGCATCCATGCCAAAATCCAGAGCTCCCTGAATGTCGGCTTCAAGACTGTCGCCTATCATTATACTTTCTTCTTTTTTTGCTCCCGCACCGTTAAGAGCGTACTCAAAAATCGCCTTATCGGGTTTATTAACACCAACATTTTCTGATATCACTACTGTTTCGAAGTATTTTTCGAGTTCTGAAAGTTCTATTTTTACTGTAGTAGATTCCAGGAAACCATTAGAGATGAGATGAAGCATGTATTTACCCCGCAGATAGCTCAGGGTTTCGTGCACATGGGGAAACAAGTTGGTTTTTGTAGGGCAAATCCTCACATAATCATCTTCGAACGACAGGGGAATTGTTTCGGGCTCCAGTCCTAATTCGAGAAAAGTTGTTCTGAAACGGGTTTCCCTTAACTGATCCCTGGTGATTTTACCGCCATGATAATCGGCCCACAGTTTATGATTGTTCCTGGTATAGACTTCAATAAAGGTGTGGGGGCATGAAACGCCAAGTTGTTCGAGGGCATGTACATGATATAGCTCATGCAGGGTCTCTTCAGCATTCTTATCAAAATCCCATAATGTATGATCGAGATCGAAAAAAATATGTTTGTATTTCATACCACTGTTAAACTATACGTAATAAGTTGTAAGTTATTACGTATAAACCGCCTGAAATTCTTTGTTTTATAAAAATATCACAAGTCGTTTTATCTTTAACTTAACGCTAGTCTTTTATGCCAAAAGCCAGATCCCCTGCATCGCCCAGCCCGGGAACAATATAGGCCTTCGTGGTCATTTCTTCATCAACAGCGCCGAGCCACAATTTTGCTTTAGGCAGATTGGCTTTTACATAGGCCACACCCTCCGTACTGGCTATCACTGAAACGATATGTAACTGGCGGATCTTATACTGTGTGAGCAATTCCTTACAGCTTAAAACGATACTTCTTCCTGTGGCAAGCATGGTATCTGCAAGGATAACCACCTTATCGTTAAGATCGGGAGAGGTGACATATTCCTTCTGGATTATAAATCCGTCGCCTTTTGTTGTTTTCCGGTAGGCGGCAATAAAGGCTGAATCTGCCTTGTCAAAATAATTAAGCAGTCCCTGATGGAGAGGTAAACCTGCCCGCAGAATAGTTGCCAGCACAGGCTGCTCTTCAAGAACAGCAATTGGGGCTGTTCCCAGCGGAGTTTCGAATTCAGTATCGATGTAACTGAGCGTTTTACTGATTTCGTATGCAAAGATCTCCCCTAAACGCTCCAGGTTCTTCCGGAAACGCATGCTATCCTGCTGAATCTGGGCATCGCGTAATTCGGCGAGAAAATTATTTCCGATAGAAGAAGTATTATTCAAAATAAACATAGTATGCTAAAATTAATCATTTCAATTATCAAGCGCAATATTCGGGGAATGTTATTTACAATTAAAGAAAAATAAACTAAACAGCAAAGATGTTCGTTTCTACAACAAAAGGGTGCCATCCTTCCTTTTTATTCCGGCAGATGACACTTGTCTGAGAGAAGAGCGACCCGATTTCACTATCTTTGAAACTAATGGATTTTAAAATAATATCTGATTATCAACCTACCGGGGATCAGCCTGAGGCAATCAGGCAACTTGTTGAGGGAGTGGAAAATAATGAAAATTATCAAACGCTTCTTGGAGTTACCGGTTCAGGAAAAACTTTTACCATTGCCAATGTTATACAGCAAACGCAAAAACCCACACTGGTCTTAAGCCATAATAAAACCCTGGCCGCCCAGTTATACGGAGAGTTTAAGCAATTTTTTCCTGAAAATGCTGTAAACTATTTCGTTTCCTATTATGACTATTATCAGCCTGAGGCTTACATTGCTACTACAAACACGTATATAGAGAAGGACCTGCAGATTAACGATGAAATTGAAAAACTTCGTCTCCGCACTACCTCCTCGCTCATGTCGGGAAGAAGGGACATTATTGTCGTTTCTTCTATTTCCTGCATTTACGGCATGGGAAATCCCGAAGATTTCTATAATTCGGTTTTCCGCTTTGCGGTTGGCACAAAAATAAGCAGGAATGCTTTCCTGCACCGCCTTGTAGAGATCCTGTACTCCAGAACGACACTCGATTTCAGAAGAGGGACTTTCAGGGTGAAGGGCGATACCGTAGATATTTATCCGGCTTACCTTGACAATGCATACAGGGTTTCTTTTTTCGGTGATGATATTGAAGAATTAACTGTTATTGATCCGGCAACAGGCAAAACACTGGAGAAAATGACACATATGGTTGTTTATCCGGCGAATTTGTTTGTTACACCACGCGAACGTTTCAATAAATCGGTCTGGGCCATACAGGAAGAACTCGAAACCCGTAAGCAGCAGTTAATTGGCGAACAGCGTTTCCTGGAAGCCAAACGCCTTGAAGAAAGGGTAAATTACGACCTGGAAATGATGCGGGAGCTCGGTTATTGCAGCGGAATTGAAAATTACTCACGTTTTTTTGACGGCCGTACACCGGGAATGAGGCCTTTCTGCCTGCTCGATTATTTCCCCGATGATTACCTGATGGTAATTGATGAGAGCCATGTTACCGTTCCGCAGGTACGCGCCATGTATGGGGGCGACCGTTCAAGGAAACTATCGCTGGTAGAATATGGATTCCGGCTGCCGGCTGCCCTGGACAACAGGCCCCTGAATTTCGACGAGTTCGAGCGGCTTGCCCCACAGACCATTTATGTAAGCGCCACTCCCGGAGATTACGAACTTGAAAAATCGGGCGGCGTGGTGGTCGAACAGGTGATCAGGCCTACAGGGCTTCTCGATCCGGTGATCGAAATAAGGCCTGTTATTAACCAGGTGGACGACCTTTTGGAAGAAATTGACCAGACTGTTAAAATGGGAGACCGGATACTGGTGACCACTCTTACCAAACGTATGGCCGAAGAACTGACGAAATATATGGACAGACTGGGGATCAGGGTACGGTACATTCACTCTGAAGTAAAAACACTGGAGCGGGTTGAAATACTACGGGGGCTCCGGCTGGGGGAATTTGACGTACTGATAGGGATTAACCTGCTGAGGGAAGGGCTTGATTTGCCGGAAGTATCTTTTGTAGCGATCCTGGATGCTGACAAAGAAGGATTTCTCCGTTCTGAACGTTCCCTCATTCAAACAATCGGACGTGCTGCAAGAAATGACAGGGGAAGGGTTATTATGTATGCTGACAAGATCACTGAAAGTATGCGTATAACGATTGAGGAAACGAACCGGCGGCGTGAAAAGCAGATGAAATATAACGAAGAGCATGGAATTACACCACGTACTATCGGGAAATCAAGAGAGGCTATCATGGAGCAGACGTCTGTTGTCGACTTTAAAGGCGGCGTTCAGAAAGTATATGTAGGAAATGATGAGATGAACACGATCGCTGCCGACCCGATCGTTCAGTACATGAGTAAGCCGGAGCTTAAAAAGGCCATTGAAAAAACCAAAAAGGATATGCTTGCGGCTGCAAAGGACATGGACTTCCTGATGGCGGCTAAATTAAGGGATGAAATGTTTGCACTGGAAAAAGCAATGGAAGGAAGGGACTAAATTTTAACCCGATTTATACTTGCAACTTAATTACGTATAACTATAACTTATTACATAACTTGCAACTCACACCCTTCAACTTTGAACTTTCAACTTATTATTATGAGCGGACAGAACAGAAACGATATATATCCCGGCCTTGAGGTCGAAATTATTCTTAAGAAAGATCAGCGCACGGGGAAACGCACCAGGGGGATTGTTAAAGATCTCCTCACGAGCTCTTCTTTTCATTCAAGAGGCATTAAAGTAAGGCTTGAGGACGGCCAGATCGGGCGCGTTACCGAAATTATAGAGGAGGAATAACGATCTGTAATTTTCATCGAATTGTAAATGTTACTTTACATTTGTAATATTTCCGGACTTAATTCGTCATATTTGTGTATTTTAATTAACGCATGGCATTACTTAAATTCCTGTTTATAACAATTTGTATCCTCTGGCTGATAAAAATGATCGTCCGCCTGCTGCTGCCTCTTTTGTTTCAGAAGATAGTTAATAAAGCACAGGATCAGGTCAATAATCAATACCGGCAGCCACGAAATCCAAACCGGCAGCCTGCCGGTAAGATCAGTATCGACTATATCCCGCCCAAGGATAAAGAAGCCCGTGCTGCTGATAAAGCAGGGGATTTTGTGGATTTTGAGGAGATAAAGTAGTTTGGGAGTTGAAAGTTGCGGGTTGAAGGTTCAAAGGTGAAAGCAGAAGGCTAAAAGCAGAAAGGTGAAAGCTAAAAGCGAAGAGCTAAAAGTCCGGACTGAAAGTTGTGGTTTGAAAAGGGCAAACAGTAACACTATCTTATAAAATACCTATCTTATAATCAGGACCCATCCTTTGTATGATTCTGGCCTGAGCCGTGGTTTGGGTGTTATGACATAATAATAAACTCCAGGAGGTAAATCGCGGCCCTCAAATTTTCCATCCCAGGGTTTTAAATAACCTGTTTCAGATAACACCAGCGAACCATACCGGTTATATACTTTTACATCGGATTGGGAATATGAGGAGAGAGCTTCTATATTCCAGGTATCGTTCATTCCGTCGCCATTCGGTGAAAAGGTATTCGGGATCACAAGCTTTTTGAAAACCTTTACAAAGACTTCATCGGTTGAACTGCTGCAGCCTGTATTAGAAACTGCGTTCAGGGTATAGGTGATATCGTCAGAAGGACTAACTTTTGGGGTTAATGACAGGGGGTTATCCATATGATCGGATGGGCTCCAGAAATAGCTGAAACCGGGTGATCCTTTCGCCGTTCCTTCAAGAACTATAGAGTCGCCTTCTATGATAGATTTATCAGGGCCTGCATTTGCAATGGCAGGATTAAGAACGGTTACTGTAACGTCATCTGTAACCGTGCAGCTTCCGTCGGAAACATAAACGGTATAAACGGTGGTTTTATCAGGACTGGCTACAGGATCGGAACTTTCCGGGTCAGACAGCCCCGCAACGGGCAGCCACTTATAGCTGCTTCCTCCCTGTGCATGCAGAACAGTGCTGGTGCCTGAACAGATCACGGCATCTTCTCCGGCCTCTGCTACCGGCGGAGGGTTTACAGCAACTGTGGTTTGCCCGGACTGCTGGCATCCGGAGGCTGACGTGACCACCACGTGATACACTCCGGCTGCTGATGCATCTATATTTTTCAGGACAGGGGAACGCTCTGAGGAGGTGAATCCGCCGGGACCTGTCCAGGAATACGTGCCTCCGTCGGTGGCGGTTAAAATAAGATTGTTTCCATAACACACGGGGCTGTTGCTTTGAACGGCAGGGACAGGCTTAGGGTTAACAATTATTGAAAAAATACCCGAATTTACCCTGCATTTTTCAGAATCGAACACTAAACGTTCGCCCACGGCCAGCCTGTATAAATAAGTGCCCGGAGAAGCATTTGCAACAGATATGGTAAATTGCTTTGTTGTTTCACCCTGTATATCCTGCCACGAAAGCCCGTCAAATATCTGCCATTGCATAAGAGGATCAATAAATTCGCTGGAGATATCAGCGGAGAGAGGTACAGTAATATCTTCGCCCTCACAGAATTTAGCGGTATTATTAAAAAGTATACCTGTAACTTTTACATCGGGCCCGCAAGGCCTGAACGTTATATCATCAAGTGCAATATCATTTCCGCGCCCACCAGGTCCATTATTTCTTATGATCAGAACGACGTCCTGAACGTTAACAGGAGTGGTAAAATAGAAACCATATTGTTTCCACTCAGGAGTGCTGCTTTGTGGAATACTCCCTGTATTGTATTCATTATCTATAAGCATGCCATCGGTTGTTTGGACCCTGAAAGTAATATCGGGCTTTAAGCCATCATAACCTGTTAACAGGTTCATTACCCATGCAGCGGCTTCATATTTAGTACCGGGACAAAGTCCGGTAATTTTTACCCTGTAAAACTCTCCGGGGGTTTCGGAGGCGTTTACTACCATCATATATCCGTTGGCATCGCCGGGCGTATGATCTACTGTAGTAAACCAATTTTGGTTCATACCGCCGGTACTGCTGGCTATGGAATAATAGCCGTCATCCGACGAGTTTGTAGAAAACAAATAACTTGTTATTCCGGCATCCAGCGGACCTCCGCGCGATGAAGTTCCTGAACCGAAATCTATATTTACAATCGGGTCACCCAGACTGCCGGTACAAAGTTGGGATTGGGCCGGTAATGAGCCAGGCAGTAAACATCCTGCGATGATTATCAATTGATTAAGTCCCCGCCCCTTAGGCCTTAATATTTCCAGACTCCTTTTTAAAAGCGTGAGATTACATAGTATACACCAATCACCAAAAAAGACACGAATAGTCATTATAATAAACGCTTTCAAACTAAGATAAAATGTTTTATAAGCACTTTTACAGAAACATCATATAAAACATTTTTTTATCGGTTTTTCATCTTCCTTTGAAGAACAATTTTACAGATGAAAAATTGAAGAAAGATAAACAAGAATTTACAGAAACATCATAGTTTATTTTTGGGGATTCGTAGCATTTATGCTGGTGAAAAGACTTTTACAGCGCCTCTTCCGGTTAATAAATACATTGGCCCTGCCTTTTTACGGCCTAAACCGGAAAAAGCCGCTTTGGGATAGTTTAAAAAATTCTATTTTTGGTGACCAATAATTGAATAATGAATAACTGGTTTAAACGGAATGGCATTCATATAGCCATCATAGGTTTTTTTATCGTATTATGTTTTATTTACTTCAGTCCGCTGCTGCAGGGTAAGATATTATACCAGGGCGATGTATTGCAGGCAAAAGCCATGCAGAAGGAAATAATGGATTTTAAAGCCAAAGACGGGACAGCGCCATTGTGGACGAACTCTATGTTCGGAGGGATGCCTGCCTATCAGATCTGGGCCCAGTATCCGAAAAACCTGACAACCTATGTTGTTAATTTTTCAAAGACCGTATTTCCGCCGCCGATGCATATTGTCATTCTGTATCTGCTGAGTGCTTACCTGTTCTTTAGTTTGTTAAAAGTTAAACCATGGCTTGCTGCTGCCGGGGCTATAGCAATAACCTTTTCCACATATAATTTTACAATTATTGAAGCGGGGCATGTTAACAAAGCACTGGCTATTGCTTTTTTCCCTCCTATTCTTGCCGGGATCCTGCTGGTCTTCAGGGGAAGATATTGGCTTGGAGCAGCTATTACCGCGCTGTTTATAGCGCTGGAGATCAGGTCGAACCATATCCAGATGACTTATTACCTGGTGCTGGTACTGATCCTCCTTGGAATAATAGAGTTTTATCATGCCGTAAAGTCGAAAACTACGGGGCTGTTCTTTAAATCGGCAGCATTTATCGCCGTTGCGGTGGTATTGGGGGCCGCGGTAAACGCAGGGACTCTATGGACAACCTATGAATACGGGCAGGAATAAATACGCGGAAAATCTAACCTGAAAACAGAAGGGACAAAGCCTTCCGAAGGGCTTGACAGGGAATATGCCTATCAGTGGAGCCAGGGTGTAGGAGAAACGCTTACTTTCCTGGTGCCCAATGCGTATGGAGGCGAATCAGGTAAAAGGCTTGACAAAGATTCAAAAGTGGCCACGGCGCTGATCAATAAAGGGATTCCGGAAGCGCAGGTAGAAGGGGCCTTACAGCAACTCCAGGGAATGGGACTCGTAAATACCTATTGGGGGTCAAAGCCGTTCACCTCGGGGCCATATTATTTCGGCGCCATCATCTGTTTTCTTTTTGTAGTAGGTTTGTTTGTTGTACGCGACCGGATTAAATGGTGGATTGCAGGGGCAACCTTGCTAACTGTATTCCTTTCCTTTGGCAAGAATCTTCCTTTCTTATCCGACCTTTTCTTTAATTATTTCCCGCTGTATAACAAATTCAGGGCTGTAGAATCGATACTGGCAGTAACTCAGTTCTTAATTCCGGTTCTGGCGATACTGACAGTTAAAGAAATAACGGAAGGTAAGCACGATACCAACACACTCCTTAAACAAGTTAAGTACTCTTTCTACATAACGGGGGGGATTCTTCTGCTCCTGATCGTAATTCCCGGGTTGTTCTTAAGTTTTAAAACTCCCAATAATGAAGCAGTGCTTCAGGGACTTGCCCAGGTAACCGGCGGAGATCAGGGTTTTGCTAACGCCATTGCCAACGGCTTAATTGATGACCGGACCAGTCTGACCAGAACAGACGCCCTCCGCTCACTGGCATTTGTATGTATCGGGGCTGTTTTGCTCTGGGCTTTTATCAAAAGAAAGATCAGCGCCCAGCTTACCATTATATTAATTGCCCTGACCACTCTTATAGACATGTGGACGGTAGACAAACGATATCTGAATAATGATAAGTTTGTGGACGAAGCTACCATCAACCGGTCTTTTCAAAAACGGGAGGTAGACGATCTGATCCTGAGAGATACAAGTCCTGATTACCGTGTACTTGACCTTACTATTAATACGTTTGCCGATGCTACAGCGTCATACTTTCATAAGACGGTGGGCGGTTACCACGCGGCCAAGTTGAAACGCTTCCAGGAAGTGCTCGACAGGCAGTTCAACAATGCCATCAATGAAGATGTGCTGGACATGCTGAATACTAAATATGTTATTACTGCCGATGAAAAAAACCAGTCGCAACGGATTCAAAACCGGAGTACTGCCTGCGGGAACGCCTGGTTTGTATCTAACATTCTTTACGTAAAGAATGCTGAAGAAGAAATGGCAGGGATCAACAGCTTTAACCCGCGGAAAGAGGCCATTGTGGATGAGCGTTTTAAATGGCTTATAGATCTTAAAAAAGCGGGCACTCCCGATCCGAATGCCACTATTAAGCTAACAGATTATCACCCTGACCACTTAACATATGAATATTCATGCGGAAAGGATATGATCGCAGTATTTTCAGAAGTGTGGTATGATAAGGGCTGGACAGCGTATGTTGACAAAGAAGAGATCCCTCACTTCAGAGCTGATTATATATTAAGGGCAGCCCAGCTCCCCGGGGGAAACCATAAACTTGAATTCATATTTAAACCGGCATCTTACTATACAGGTGAGAATATTTCACTTGCCGCCTCTATCCTTCTTATCGGTGGTCTTGGCTTCGCAGGATACAAGGAAAGAGAAAGAAAGGGAAAGGGAAAGGGCAAAGAGCAGAAGAAGAAAGGATAAAAGGCAGGCACCGGAGAACAACCGATCAGTCATTTGTTCTCCGGTGCTTCAGATAATAAAACAGCAGGTTCCCGGCCATAACCAGGTGATTAAAGAGATTTGGAATCAGTCCGTAATGTTGGTTAAAGATCCTGAACCGTTCTGCGAGACTTTGCCTGTGCTTCTTTTTTGACATTCCTCCCACCATGTATTTCGCTGTGTACATCTTTGTATTCGTAATTTTAACAGCTTTTTTCAGGGCATTCAGGATCCAGTCTATATCTGCGCTTAACCTGTATCCGGGATTATAGGGCGAAGCGATGCTTCGTTTGATGTAAATGGCCTGATGGCTCACACTCATTCCATAGCGGAAACTGCAATAATTAAGTTGTTCGGGAGCATGATGTCTTCTCCTTCCCAGGCTGTTCCAGTTTTCATCATACATCTCAGTTTCTCCGTAATAAATATCGGCATCGGCAGAGGTGCTGAATACTCTTTCTACGGTATCAGGCGCAAATATTTCATCACCTGAGTTCATAAAAAGGATATAATCTCCTGTAGCGAGCTGCAGGCCTTTATTCATCGCGTCATAAATCCCGTTATCTTTTTCAGACCTGATCACCGCAATCTTTTCCCTATATTTTTTTATGACTTCCAGGGTCCCGTCGGTAGAAGCACCGTCAATGACAAGGTATTCCAGGTTATGGTAGGTCTGGTTGATAACAGAGAGCATGGTCCGTTCAATATCTTTTACATTATTAAAAACTACGGTAACAACACTTAGCTTTGGATAAAACATTTATAGTGAATGATAAAGTGTTAAATGCTGCCGGGCGACAAGCTGGGGATTAAAGTTATCATGAGCCCAGTTTCTTGAATTCTGAGAAAGTGCCGCAGGATGAGAATGGTTAAGAACCCATTCAATGCCCGAGGCGAGCTGATCTGTATTATACAGTTCGGCCATATAACCGTTTATCTCATGCTGTACCACATCCTTTACCCCCGAAGTATCAAAAGCAACAACAGGTGTTCCGCACGCCAGGCTTTCCAGGGCGGTGTATCCCATGCTCTCCTCAAGGGAAGACATTAGGAATACGTCGGCAGCATTATAATATTTAGCCAGTAACAGGTCATTGGAAATCGTGCCGGTAAAGCGGAACTTCACCGGCAATGATTCTGTAAACTCAGTCCCCTGAGAACCGAAAAAGACAATTTCAATCCGGGCCGGATCAAGGGATTTTATCGCAGAAAGTTTTCTGATTGCTTCAATAAGCTCCGGAAGGCCCTTATGCCTGCTGAATTTAGAAGGCATAAAACCTGCTAATATGATCTGCTTCCCGGGATCTAAGCCAAGCTCCTTCCTGCATTCAGCTTTATCCAGAGGCTTAAACAGGTCCATTTCAAGACTGTTAAAGATAGTGACCACCTGTTTACCTTCAGACAGGCTGCCATTTTCAGCAGATTGCTTCATCCATTTACTTGGGGCAACAAAAGTAAGGTCAAGCTCATTGTATGCCTCTTTTTTTATCTTCCAGGTGCGGTGTGAAAGGTCGCCGGGGCCGGGGTTCTTTAAAACCGGGCAATTTCCGCATGAAAACCGGTGGTTCTCACATTCATAACGAACATGGCAGCCCCCGGTAACCGGGTTGGCATCATGAAGCGTCCATACTATTTTTTTTTTTATACGCGCCAGTGCCTTCAGCTCCGGTCCGGCTAAAAAGCCATGATTCACCCAATGCAGATGGACTACATCTGCTTCTATTACCAGCGGATCGTCCGCAACCGAAAACCCAAAACGCTGTAATGAGAACGGAACCTCATTATTCTTCAGAAAGGGACTGATGAGAAAGCGTTCAGCAAAAATATTAAAGACGGCCTTTATCTTACCCGGAAGGGTTGTGTAAGCAGTTTTTACATTTGATAAAGGGTTAAACCGGTAAAGACAAAGTACACTCGACTGAACACCCGAGTCAATTAATGCTTTGTTCAGCCTGAGCACTGCCCTGCCCGCCCCTCCATTTCCATCATATGTATTTATGTGTACTACTTTCACCTGGCAAATATACTATATTTGCACTCATGTCTGCGTCAATGCAGGCAAGGTAAGTATGTTGGAATCCGTTTATAAACAGTTAGCTGAAATTATAAAATTAACAATAGCAGTACTGACTTCATCCCTGAAAATACTTGTACGATCGAAATTCGGGTTAAAGTTTCCGCCTGCAGCCAGCCCGGTTTGCTGTATTTTGGGAAACGGCCCTTCCCTGAAGATCTCTCTTGAAAAGGACCTTGATTTTATTAAAAAGCATGAGACCTTTTGTGTTAATAATTTCATTCAGTCGGAATACTTTGAGGTACTGAAGCCTGAAAACTATGTATTACTTGACGGGTATTATTTCATCTTTAACGATACAACCCATAACCGTGGTGATATAAGGGCAACATTTGAAAAATTCAAGACAATTAGCTGGGAGATCCGTTTGTTTGTGCCCTATACCGGCAGAAATTCTTATTTTATCAAGGCCCTGCTCGCCGAGAATAAGCATATCAGGGTATGTTATTTTAATTACGTTATTGCCAAAGGCTTTAAATGGTTCAGGCACTTCGTATTCATGAACAACCTTGGTATGCTGCAATGCGAAAATGTTCTGGCTTCCTGCCTGTACATAGCCATTAACAGAGGGTTTAAAAAGATCTTTATGTTTGGCGCCGACCATTCATGGCATGAGCAGTTCGTATTGGAAGACAACAGGATCATGGTTTCCGACGTTCACTTTTATGATAAAAAGCCTGTTGTGCCTTTTGTGGTCCACGACAGGATCAAAGACAAAAAAGTTACTATAGCAGATTATTTTCTATCTTTCCATAAAGCATTTAAAAGCTACCAGGTTATTAAGGAATACGCCGAAACGCAAGGTTCGGAAATTCTGAACGCTTCAGCAAAAAGCTATATAGACAGCTTTGAAAGGGTAGAAGTTACGCAAACAGAAGAATAATGTTAGATTTAAACGAAAAATCAGTTTTGATAACCGGGGGCACAGGTTCCCTGGGGAAGCATCTTACAAAAACCATATTATCCCGGTATCCGCAGATAAAGCGCCTTGTAATTTTCTCAAGAGACGAGCAGAAACAGTTTCAGATGTCGCAGCTATACCCGAATTCCAAATATCCCGGAATAAGGTATTTTATTGGTGATGTAAGAGATGCCGATCGTCTGAAAAGAGCATTTAAAGATATTGATTATGTAATCCATGCCGCAGCAATGAAGCATGTGCCCATTGCCGAATACAATCCCTCGGAATGTATAAAAACAAATGTTATGGGTGCTGAAAATGTAATTAATGCAGCACTTGAAACAGATGTTAAATGTGTTGTGGCGCTGTCGACGGATAAAGCAGCCGCTCCGATCAACCTTTATGGGGCCACCAAGCTTACTTCGGATAAGCTTTTTATTGCAGCTAATAACATCAGGGGCAAAAGAGATATCCGGTTCTCAGTAGTCCGTTACGGAAATGTGATGGGATCAAACGGCTCGGTTATTCCCTTCTTCATTGACAAAAGAAAAGGAGGAGTGATACCCATTACCGATCCTGAAATGACCCGCTTTAACATTACATTGCAGGGAGGGGTCGATATGGTGCTTCATGCTATGGAAACGGCGTGGGGAGGAGAAATTTTCGTTCCTAAAATTCCGTCTTACAGGATCACTGAACTTGCTACAGCCATTGCCCCGGAATGCAGACAGGAAATAGTGGGCATCCGCCCGGGGGAAAAGGTGCATGAGGAAATGATCACCTCTTCTGACTCCTTCTCTACTTACGATCTTGGGAAATACTATGCTATTCTTCCCCAGGTGACTAACTTCAGTATGGCCGACTATATCAGGCACTTTAATGCGAAACTGGTGACTAAAGGATTTCAGTATAATTCGGGACAGAATACCGAATGGGTATCTATTGATGAAATACGCAGGCTTATTACCGAACATGTAGATCCCGATTTTAAAGTTTAAATGAAAATGCAACGACAATGAACACAATTCCATACGGCCGGCAGAGCATTACAGAAGCAGACATTGAAGCTGTTGTTAATGTGCTGAAGTCAGACTACCTGACCCAGGGGCCTGAAATACCCGCTTTTGAAAAGAAATTCGCAGAATATGTTGGGGCAAAATATGCAGTGGCTGTTTCTAACGGAACTGCAGCACTTCATTTATGCGCCCTTGCCCTGGAAGTTAATGCCGGAACGCGGGTAATTACCACTCCGGTAACATTTGCTGCTTCCGCCAACTGCATCCGTTATTGCGGCGGGGAAGTGTATTTTGCAGATATTGATCCCAATACTTATTTACTGGATATTCAGAAAGTAAGGGAATTGCTGGAAGCCCACCCCAAAGGTTATTTTCAGGGGATTGTTCCGGTAGACTTTGCAGGTCAGGCCCTTGACCTGGAAGCCTTCAGAAAGCTGGCGGAGGAATATGGATTATGGATCATTGAAGATGCGTGCCACGCCCCCGGAGGTTACTTTACAGACAGTGAAGGCAATCATCAGAAATGCGGCAATGGAAACTTTGCCGACCTGGCCATTTTTTCTTTTCATCCTGTTAAGCATATTGCCACAGGCGAAGGGGGAATGATCACAACCAATAATAAAGCGCTTTACGATAAACTTCTTTTGCTAAGGACCCATGGCATTACAAAAGACCCTTCCCTGTTTCTCAACTCTCCGGAGGAAGTTGCACAGGGAGCTTGGTATTATGAGATGCAGGAGCTGGGATATAATTACCGGCTGACGGAGTTTCAGGCAGCCCTGGGTGTATCGCAGCTCGACCGTGCCGACAGTAACCTGGAGAGACGGAGAATTATTGCGAAAAGATACGATGAGGCCTTTGCAGATACGCCGGTAATAAAGCCTGTAAATACAGGAGGCCATGCCTGGCATCTGTATGTAATAGAGGTGGATGACAGGAAAAGGATGTATAATTACCTCCGGGAACACCATATTTATTCACAGGTCCATTATATACCCGTTCACCTGCTGCCCTATTACAAACAACTTGGTCACAGAAAGGGGGAGGCTCCCGTGTCTGAAGCTTATTATGACAGATGCCTGAGCATCCCGATGTACCATTCGCTAAGTGATGAGGAGCAGGCTTATGTGATCAATACAATTTTAAAGTATTACAACCTGGCTGTATTTTAAAGCTGTTATGCCGTTTAAAGTGGAAAATATAGGAATAATAACCCAGGCAAGGATGACCAGTACCAGGTTACCCGGCAAGATCTTTAAAAAAGCAAATGGTAAAACCTTGCTTCACTATCATATCTCGCGTTTAAAACAGAGCGGGTTCGATGTTGCTATTGCAACTACAACCAATGGTACCGACGATTGCGTTTACGATTTTGCAGAGAAGAACCAGCTTAAGATATACCGGGGAAGCGAGGATAATGTTCTGAGCCGTTTTTATGAAACTGCTACCAAGTATCAGTTTGATGTAATCGTACGGGTTACGTCCGACTGTCCGCTGATAGATCCTCATTTAATACGAAACAGCATTGAGAAATATATAAAGCTGAATAACTCCGGATTATATTTAAGCAATACCATTGAACGGACTTTTGCCAGGGGATTTGATTTCGAGGTATTCAGTTTCAGGCTCCTGAAAGAGGCCTATGAAAATGCATGCAACATAGCCGACCTTGAGCACGTAACTCCCTATATTATAAGAAATGCGTCAGGAAGCACTGATTTCTATTCTGTTAAACAGGATAGGGACAATAGTAATCTGCGCATTACAGTTGACACTCCTGAAGATTATCAGTTGATTAAAACGTTGATTGGGCAATATCAGGCCGACGCGATGGATTACCACAGTATTGAAGATCTTTTGAATGATCATGCCGAACTGAGGGCAATTAACGCAGATATAGTCCAGAAAAAAATATAAAACTTCTGTTATTTGAGACCTGACATAATTATAAGAGCCGATGGAGGTTCCTCAATTGGAATGGGGCACGTAGCGCGCTGTCTGGCCCTTGCAGATATGCTGAACGACGAATTTAGTGTTGCTTTTGCAATACAAAATCCGGACTCCGCCACCCTTGAAACCATAAAAGTAAGCCTCCCGTCAGTCATACTTTTACCGGGAACATCTGATTATTACGCAGACTGCGTCAACTTTACGGAACACCTGCATCCGGACGTAATTGTTGTTCTCGACGGGTACCACTTCAATACTGCATACCAGCAAAAAATAAAAGAAGCAGGCTGCAAAGTGGTTTATATTGATGATCTGCACGCAGGACATCAAGTGGCTGACTGTATCATAAATCATGCGGAAGGTCTAAATCCCTCATTATACGAAGCGGAAGCATATACCAGGTTTTATCTGGGAGCCTGCTATGCTTTACTGCGCAGGCCGTTTCTTAATCTGTCTGGCTCCAGGGAGACCGGGGAAGTAAAAAAAGTGTTTATCAATATGGGGGCCGCTGACAAGGATAACGTGACTCAGAAATTCGCAGAAGCTCTACTTGAACTTCCGCATATTGATGAGATCCACGTAATGCTAGGGGCCGTGAACCCTAACTTAGCAAAGATAAAGGCTCTCTGCGGAAAAGCCGGCAGGGAGAAATTAAGTATTCATATTAATATAAGTGCGGAGAAATTAAGAGATCTGCTTACCGAATGTGATATTGCGGTCTGCCCGGCTAGCACCATTTCTATGGAAGCCTGTGCAGTTGGAATTGGCCTTCTGTCGGGGTTTACAGCCGAAAACCAGAAAAACATTCTGGCAGGACTAAAAGCCAAAAGGGTTTTAACAGATCTTGGAAATTTAAACCAGGTTGAAAAAGATCAGATCAGGTCGGCCATAATAACCCTGTCGGATCAACCCGGCCTGATCGGCCCGATGATAGCAAATCAAAAAAAGCTGATAGATGGCAGGTCGGCAGCAAGACTGAAAACCTTATTCAGAGAGCTGAAGAATGAAAAGCTCCATTTCAGGTTTGCAAAGGAAAGTGACGCTTCAACGTATTTTAAATGGGCAAATGATCCTGCAGTACGATCTAATTCCTTCCATCAGGGAAAAGTACAATGGGATGCCCACCTTCGCTGGTTTAATTCATGTATCCATAATCCTGATTGTTATTTTTATCTTTTCTTAAATCATACAGATCAGCCGGTTGGACAGATTAGAATGAGCCGCAATATGGATGAGGTTATCATTGGTATTTCGATAGATCAAAATTTCAGGGGACAATCGCTTGCACCTGAAATGATAAAAAAGGCGTGTACCCATTTCTTTTACAGGCATCCTGAAGAAAAAATTACGGCATATATCAAGACGGAAAATATGGCTTCTTATAAATCGTTTAAGAAGGCGGGATTTACAGAAATGATGGTTATAGATATTGATGGTTTTAACTGCTACAAATTAGAGAAAGGGGCCTCCTGTGAATGATATTAAAATTGGTAATTTTCTGATAGGCGAAAATCATAAGCCTTTCATCATTGCAGAAATGAGCGGTAATCATAATCAGTCGTTAGACCGGGCACTTGAGCTTGTTGACGCTGCCGCAAAAGCGGGGGCACATGCTTTAAAGCTTCAGACCTATACTGCAGATACCATTACCATGAAAGGGGCCTATACCATTAACGACGGCCATTCGTTGTGGAACGGCAAAGAGCTTTACGACCTGTACAAGATGGCGTATACTCCCTGGGAATGGCATGAGGCGATCTTTAACCGCGCTAAAGAAAAGGGGATGGCGGCTTTCAGCTCGCCTTTCGATGAAACGGCAGTAGATTTTCTGGAAACGTTAAACGTACCGGCCTATAAGATCGCTTCTTTCGAAAATACCCACCATCCTCTTTTGCGCAAGGTTGCCGCTACAGGAAAACCTGTAATTGTTTCAACAGGCGTAACCACTATTGCAGATGTTGATGAGAGCGTAAGTGTTTTGAAAGAAGCGGGTTGTAAAGATATTATTCTTTTAAAGTGCACCAGCACCTATCCGGCCTCGCCGGAAAACACCAACTTACGTACCATCCCTCATCTCTCACATCTGCATAACTGCATTACAGGGCTTTCTGATCATACCATGGGCATCGGGGCATCGGTAGCTGCCGTTGCCCTGGGAGCAAGAGTAATTGAAAAACATTTCACGTTAAGAAGGGCAGACGGGGGAGTAGACAGTGCCTTTTCTCTTGAGCCTGAGGAATTAGCATCATTGGTAACGGAAACCGAACGTGCCTTTCTTGCCCTTGGAAGCATTCAATATGGAATACAGCCTGCGGAAGAAAAAAGCGTCCTCTTTAAACGGTCGGTATATGTTGCCAGAGATATCAAAAAAGGAGAAACTTACAGTGAAGAAAATTTAAAGATCATCAGACCGTCAAACGGGCTTCCTCCTAAATACTGGAATTTCATTCTTGGAAAGAAGGCTAATACAGATCTGAAAGGCGGCAATCCGCTCACCTGGGAAGATCTGTAATTTATTCTATTGCTAAGTATATATTTCCTCTATAAAAAGGTTTTCAATGGCAGAGGAGAGATCGATAAAGCGTAAACACTCATGAACACCTTAAAAATCAAATAATATGGTGAATAAATCTACTTTTGGATGCAAATCAATTATATATAAAAGTAAATTTATCTAAGTTTGGATGCAGGGACGCCGGCAAGCCGGGTCCATTGATTGAAAACAATAACCAGGGCAGAGATCACATTGATGGGTACTATTGGCAAACAAACGATCAAGGGCAGTATTTACTCCTATCTGGGAGTAATTATTGGTTTCTTTAGTGTTACTCTTTTGCGTTCTCATGGTTTGAGCCCTGAGCAAAACGGCGACCTGGAGGTTATTATGTCATTTTCCGTAATTCTCACCCAGTTTGGCTCACTGGGCTTTTTCACTGCCAGTACCCGCTGCTTCCCTTTTTTCAGAAACCCTGAACGCAACCATCATGGGTTCCTGTTCCTGATGCTTATTGTGCCGGCAATCGGGACTTTATTCATCTGCCTGTTGTTTATGCTTTTTAAGCCTCTGATCTATTCGTTCACTAATTATGAAGAGTTCTTTACCAATTATTCCGGCATTATCCTGATCCTTACTGCAGGGACCTTACTGTTCAGCGCTTTTGACAATTATAACAGGGTAGCGCTGATGGATGCAGCTACCGGCTCTATATTAAAGGAGTTCTTACAAAAGCTTACCGTTGCCTGCGCTCTGGCCCTGGTATTTTTTTTCCCGCTTTCTTTTGACCGCTTTATATGGATCTGGCTGTTTGCAAACCTTATTCCCACTTTCCTGATTTTTCTGACACTCAGGAAAAAGGATGCGATCAACCTTAAACCTGATCTTAAGTTTTTGAGCCGCCCAATCGTAAACATGCTGAGCAGCGTCAGCCTGTTTGCTGTAATAACAGGCTTAACAACCATGATCATTCAATATATAGACCGCATCATGATCAACGACATGATCAGCACATCGCTTACCGGCATTTACGGCATTACTGCCTTTTTTGGTACCGTGGTAGCCATGCCCTCCCGTGTAATGTACCGGATAGGAGGAGTAATCATTGCCGAGAAGTGGAAGTCGGATGATCTCCCCGGAATTGCTTCTATTTATAAAAAGAGCTGCTCAAACCAGTTGCTGATCGGCCTGCTGCTTTTTATAGGGATCTGGGCAAACATCCACAATATTCTTAAAATGATCCCGGAGGAATATGCTTCGGGAAAATATGTTATTTTGTTTATCAGTTTAAGCGGACTGATCGATATGGCGACGGGCATGAACGGAGTGATACTGGCCACTTCAAAATTTTACAGGTATGATACTTATTTCTTTCTGGGACTGATCATTGTAACAATTATTGCCAATTATTTTTTTATTCCGATTTGGGGAATAACAGGTGCCGCAGTGGCAAGCGCACTTACTACTTTTCTTTTTAATTTTTACAGGTATCTTTTTATCCGGAAGAAATTCGGAATGCAGCCGTTTGACTTAAGAAACCTCTATGTTATCCTCACCGGATTATCCATTCTTTTCCTTATTCATTATCTGCCCGTAATCCCGCTGGTCCCTGATATTATTATCAGGTCGGGTATTATCACTTTATTCTATACAGGAATTATTTATCTGCTGAAAATTGCCCCTGAAATGAATGATACAATAGATAAACTGGTGGCAAAAGCATTGAAGCGATAAAGATCAATTAAATCTGACCTGCAATCCAATTACCTCCAGACATCAAGGCATGCGTACATCTGCGCAAAAACCACCATTTGCAATTAGCTTAATTGTTAAATCATCTTCGGATGATGCACTTAGAGTTCTTTTAATCACATGGTGCATGGGATCAGCGCTGTCGTCTTCATATACATCAAAGGTATATTTCCCCTTTTTAAGAAAATCTAATTTTACTTTTATTGTTACTTCCTTTCCTGCATTAATGGCTGCAATGTACCATTCTGACCCATGTCTGCGGGCTATACAAACAAATTCACCGGGATATCCGTCAATGAAGCGGATTTCATCCCATGTGGCTTTCACTTTTGTCAATAAATCGCGGGCAGGAGAGCCCAGGTAAGCGGATGGACGATCTGCCATAACCATCCATCCTGACTCAAAAATAAAAGGCAGAGCCAATTCGTGTGCATATGTGGTTGTACGCGGGTTCTCATCCCTTATTGTAAAGGTAGCCGGGGTATAATCCATTGAACCAACAACATTTCTTGTAAATGGCAAAACACAATTATGTTCAGGGGTTGGAATTATAGGAGTTTTAAAGGCATAATATTCTGCTCCCAGGACACCTTCACTGGTCATTAGGTTGGGATATTTCCGGCGTTGACCCCGGGGCAGCGTTTCTCCATGAAAACTAACCATTAAATGATAATTTATTGCCTCTTTCAGTGCATCCTCCCTGAATTTCATCATTTGGATACTGTCACCTTTAAGATAATCTATCTTAATTCCTTTTATCCCCCATTCTTTGTACTTACTGTAGATATCGTCTCTATCCGCTTTCGTTTTTAAGGCTTCATACCCTTCCCATCCATATACATTCAGCCCCTTACCGTTCGCATAGGCAACAAAGTCTTTCAGCCAGGGTATTGTTCTCCATGTATTGGAAATTTTTTTGCTCCCAACAAGGGCTACATCAAACTCAAACCATTTCCAATTCATTTTAACAGCCAGATCAACATAGCTTTTCAACGTATCTATATTACTGTTAGCGTTAAAATCTGCCCACCACGGAAATACTGCAACCCCTGGTTGGATCCACGACATATCTTTGATAACAGATGGAGGATTCAGATTTTCAACTAACACTGATTCTACAATTGTCTTCAAATTGGAACCGATAATAATAGTTCGCCAGGGTGATTCATATCCTTCTTCAACAGTAAATGAATTTTCAGGAAAGCTGACATTCATGGCCTCTTCCTTTTTACCTTTGGTCAGGTGGGTCCCCGGATGGTTAAGGATGCCTGCTTCGGTTATCAGCATCCAATGATCCTGAATTTCTACCAATGCAGGATAAGATAATTCTTTATCCTGAATATTATCATATCTTCGGCGCGGATAATAATTTTCATAAACATCACTAAAATCCATCATCCAGGTAGTACTGTTTGCAGCGACCCTGAAGCTTGTCTTTTCGGAGATTATTTCAATTTTTCCATCTTTCATTATTTTATAACGAAACGCAATACCATCATCATAAGCCCGGCAAACAAGCTCCAGAATGTGCCCCGAAGCATTTCGAAAACGGTAAACACCTTCGTTCCCATTATTGTGATAGACATGTGTTTTACCTGTTGGAAGTTGATAAGTTTCTCTAATGATATTTTTCTGAACCGAAACAAAGGCAAGATCTTCCGAAAAAGTATAGCCATGTTCTGCTGAAATAACACCAAGATCAGATTCAGGAATCAAAACCATTTTGTCGCTAAGTACCCTATATACTAATTGACCCCTGTTATTAAGTAAGACCTGAATAGCTGTTTTTCCATTCGGAGAAATTACTGTAAACCTATTGTCGTTCGAATTTGACCTTAGCAAATTCATTCTGCAAGAAAGACAGGATGAGACTAATATCAATAGAAATACTAACCGAAGATTGTTCTTCCCTTTAAGTAGTTCAATCCGGCTAAAGAAGGTAATTTGTGACCTCATATTAATAATATTAAAATTTATTTAAGTACTGAAAACCGGGATAACTGATTGCACTATCCTATTTATCCGACAAAAAAAACTGAACCGGGCCCAGTAATCCCGAAGGCTGTAATTCCCAGTCTTTTCCTGTTACAATATTCGTTTTAGTTAATCTTTCAGCTTCGGGTTTGTCCCTGTCGCCTATCAGCCTGTTCCGCCACGTATTCACAACTACAATTTCCAGCTTATTATTTTTCTTCTTAAGGAGATAGTCCGGCAGTCCGACCCTGAAAGGAGGATTCCACAGAATCCCAAGATCCACCCCGTTCACCGATATCTGTGCGATTCCTATATCTTTTACTTCTCCCAGGTCCAGGTGCAATTTACCTCCTTTGCTGCCAACAGGTCTGTCAAACTCTTTTATATACTTCGCTTTTCCCGAATAATAGCGGATTCCCTCCTCTTTATGGTTGGTCCAGCTAAGTAAATTATTAAACTTTATGGAGGCAGGGCCTCCCCAGCGGTTATCAAATCTTACTTCCCAGGGACCGTTCAACTGCTCCAATTTTTTAAATACAGGATAATTGGCTACAACAGGACTGCTGTGCCTGGAAATAAGCGGCTTACGGAATATGATGAAAACAGAACCATAAGGATCAAACTCCAGGGGAATACTTATTTGCCCACTGGACTCATGAAATAATTCAGCATCCTTAATTTCACCGGATACCGGGTTCCAAAGCTCAGGCTGTTTCCCTGCAACCCTGAATGAACAAATTATTTTTGAAGCTTCCCTGTTTTGGCTGCTCACAAAATAGCAGTCTGTAGCTTCTGATGTACGGTGAATATAGTCAAAAACGTGGCTTCCAACGGCAGGACCGGCAGTAAAATCAGGTTTTAGACTATCCGTTAATAAAACCTCCCGCGCCTTCTGTCCCCAGATAATTCGCCCTAAACCAACTTTTCGCACCCCCCGGAGAGATGCCGGTTCTCCCCACAGCTCATTTGCAATAGAAGCGAGCTGCATTTCGGATTGAGGATATGAGGTAAGGCTTGCGGTAGCCGAAGGCTTATTTCCAATAACAGTAGCCCCTGCTTCAACTAATTTTTTTATTTTCTCCATCACTCCGAGTGACATTATCCTATGATCAGGCAAAACCAGCACCCGGTAAGATGCACCATGCGGCAGGACTACACGTTTATTCACTACCGTCAGGGCCATTAAACGATCTTCGTTAATGAGATCGTAATCAAAACCAGGCAGGGCGCCGGCGGGATCATCCTGTTTGTACCGGCCCAGATTAGGCACATGATCACCATAATAGTAAAGAACATCTGCAACTGCCGTTGTATTTTGAAGAAGATACTGGCAACGTGTTAGATACTGAATAAAAGGGGTAGAATAATCCCACCAGGTAACATTCGGGTTGAAATGGGTCCCGGCAAAGTATTCCTGGCCGGGGAGGCCCATTTCTTTTGGCGAAGAGGTGAAAGTATGGAGGTAAGTTAAGTTGAGCCCCGCGCAGAACTCATGATCAACAGAGGGTTTCATATCTGCCCAAATCACATCGTTCCAATGCGGGCCTATCGTTGTAAACGACTCAGCTCCCACAATCCTTTTATTAAATATTTTAGCAGCGCTTGCCGCCTGCTTTACGAAAAAGCGTTCGGCAGGGTTTGAGCGATGCGGAGAAGGCGACCAGAATTCACTCATCATGACCTCGCTGTAGCCATAATTTTTCAATCCTTCAAAGGGGCCGGCATGTGGCCCTGCCGATTCGGGCTGAATACCAATACCATATTCTTTTGCTCTTTTAGCAAAGGTGCCATAATGCTTTTCTGCAATAAGTTCTCCGAGAGTTTTCCTGAAATCTGATAAGAACCGGTTGCTCACGTCGCGGCTGCCAATGATCTTCTCTGTAAGTACAGGAAGGTAAGGAACCGGATCATATCCTCTTCTTTTTTTAAATTCGTTTTCGAATCCTTCTGTCCAGTTCATTCCCCCTGCTTCAAAGCTGTCGGTCTGGAGATAGCGCAGTGTTCTGCCGGCCATTGGCCCGATTAATTTTAACAGTGGCCCGACATGGGTGTCCCAATACCTGTTAAAATGTTTTTCACTTAAATAATCGATTACATGTCCATACCATTTACCACTGGTGGTAGAAGTATAAGCATCGGTAGTTGTATAGCCGATCCGTATAATACGCCATTCGCCCGGAGGCATATTCCAGGTAAGGGTCTCATTCCTGAAGTTAGCCGTTAAGTTAACAACCTGATTCGATTTTGCATCCTCTTCTCCTCTTACTGAAGAGATATCCGTCAACAAATGCCTCGACTCGGGAACAGAACGGCCAAGTTCCTTCATGGCTGCCTTGTATTCAAAATCTCGGACCGGTTTCCGGCCAGTGAAGTTTTTAAACGGGACAGCCAGGATGGCGATATCCTTATAATAGTTATCGCGGATAACAGGTTGCGGAAGTCTTTCATTAAATTTAGCAGGACCTGAGATAATAACTTCTGAATAGGTTATCTGTTTTGCAGATTCTTCAGGTGTAATATCCGGGGCTCCGAGGTCCCATCCGCTCTGAATGTTAAGAGACATAACAAGTTTCAGACGGTCTGCCTCTTTAATAGCATGTAAAAATAATTCACGCCAGGCGGAGCTTCCAAACATGGGCCCTTCGGGCACCTGCGAATTACCCCTGAGGTCTGCTCCGCCTGCATCAAAAATACATGCTCCGCTAAACCCCTTTGCTTTCATAGCCTGTAAATCAGCAGAGATCGATTCTTTAGTAACATTCCCGTTTAGCCACCACCACCAGCATCGTATGCCGTATTGCGGATCCGGTTTCGCAAACTGGATACTCCCGACAGAATCTTTTATGCCGGAGGCAGACGGACGTAACACTGCCTGAGAGTAAGGCCCTTCAAATAATAAGCTTAAAATGAGAACAGAAGCTATGAGATTTTTTTTGAGAACAGCCATAGTAAGCATCGTACTTATTGCGTTAAACAGTCAATTTACAACTGCCAGAGAAGGCTGCTGCTTTCCTTGTCAAGAAATAAGATCACGGCAGGGTGTGTTCTTATAACGGAAGCAGGAACCTTTTCGGTAATTTCGCTATTTAAGGTATTATAAACTGCCCTGGCTTTAGTTATTCCCGGCACAATGCAATAAATAAACGGGGCATTCATTAACGCCGGAACAGTTAATGTGATTGCATGGGATGGAACCTGGTCCAGCGATTCAAAACATCCGTCATTTACCTGTTGCTGCCGGCAGGCAAGATCAAGACTCACCTCTTTAACAGTGTGTTTGTCTTTAAAATCGGCTACAGGAGGATCGTTAAAAGCAAGATGCCCGTTCTCCCCTATCCCCATACAAACGATATCCGGAACATGCGATTCTAATAAAGCGCTGTACCGCCGGCATTCTTCCTGAATGTCAGTAGTATTTCCATTGATGTAGTTTACTGAATTAAACGGGAGCTTACTGAAAAGTCTTTCTTTTAAAAAAGCAGCGAATAACTGAGAGGCATCAGCGTTCAGGCCGATATATTCATCCATATGAAAGGCATTTACCTTTGCCCAGTTAACATTACTGCTTTCTGTCAAAGCGGTCAGAAATTCGTTTTGCGAAGGCGCGGCAGCAAAAACAATGTTAACGGTTTCCTGCCAGGCCAGCAGATCATTGATTTTTTGAGCTACTTCCCCTGCGGCATCTTTACCAAGTGTCTGCCTGCCGCTATAAATCCTTACATCGACCTTCTGTTCATGTATTTCGTCTGGCAACATATTAATCTGATTTCTATGAGGTGAGCGGCTTTGTTTCCTGTTGGGAATAAATGATATTTCCATTTACAATGGTTGTATCAACAACAATATCAGCATTAAAAAGAATAATATCAGCATCTTTACCCTTAACCAGTGATCCCTTTTTGTCATCTACTTTCATTATTGAAGCAGGAGAGAGGGACATCATCTTCACTGCATCTAAAAGAGAAACTTCTGCCCTTTTAATCATATTCCGCACAAGACGGTCGGCTGTAGCGACACTACCTGCGAAAGCACTCCTGTCTGGTAGTTTCGCAACATCATCTTCTACAATAACTTTCATTCCATCTTTCAAACTACCAAGGATGCTTTCACCCGGGGGAAGTCCTGCCGCACGCATTGCATCAGTTATCAGGGCAATTTTGTCAGGACCCTTGATTTTATAAACAAGCTTAAGCAAGGGGGGAGGAAGATGCACTCCATCGGCAATAATCTCAACGGTCATGTCGTCAATTAAATAAGCGCTTTCGATCACTCCGGCGTATCTGAATGCATTCCTTCTGGATACGCCCGACATACAAGAATAAAAATGAGTGGCGTGAGTATACCCTTTCTCATAGGCTTCCATTACTTCTTCATAAATGGCATCTGTATGAGCGATAGCAGCAAGAATATTTTTCGAACGAAGATATTCACCAAATTCAAGGGCCCCCTTTAGCTCCGGAGCTGCACTCCAGCGTTTAACAACAGATGTTTTTGATAATATTTCCCTGTATTCTTCAGGATCGGGATCACGGATATACCGGACATCCTGAGCTCCCCGTTGTTTTCTGGAAAAGTAAGGCCCTTCAATATGCATTCCTAAAAACTGAGCACCCTCCTTATTTTGTGCATGAGCAGGTTCGTAGAGGCTGAGTGTTTCCATGAGATCATCAATCCCGCAACTAAGGGTGGTAGGTGTCATGGCTGTAGTTCCATATCTTGCGTGGACCCGGGCTATTTCCAAAAAAGCCGTTAAGGTATTGTCCATAAAGTCGTGCCCGCCTCCACCATGAACATGGATATCTATGAAACCGGGTGAGATATATTTCCCATGTGCATCGATCTCTACCGCGTCCATTATTTCGAGGTTCCCGCGACTGATCTCTGTGATCTTACCATCAGTGATCAAAACGGAACCGCCAGGGATCAATCCTCCGGGTGTAATAACATTTCCGTTATATATTTTTATCTTGTTGAAATTCATTTTCAAATTATAAAGACCATTTCTTGCTTTTATACCCATAGAAGGCATAAAAGCAGAGGTATATATAGCAGGGTAATAACACCCAATATGCTTCCCGAAGGCCTGCCAGGTCTGCAAAATGACCATACAGCAACGGAAGAATGGCATTCCCGCTTAAACCCATAATTAAGATAGATGCGCCAATTTTTATAAAGCGTCCAAGGCCGTCCAAAGCTAACGGCCATATGCCCGCCCAGATCATCGAATTGGCAAAGCCGAGAAGAACGACGAACCAGATAGAGATGTCGGCAGTATGCCCCAGAAAGGTTACCGTACCTTCTGAATAGATGATGAGAAACGTAAACACAACACCCAGCATAGTACAAAAGCGTAAAGCGGCCTTTTGAGTAATGAACCTGGGAATCAGCAGTATCCCCAATAAGTATCCGATAATTGTTGCCGACAGCGTGTAAGAAGGGAATACTTTTGCTTCATACAGGTTAATATCCATCGACCTTGCATATCCAATAATTGTGTCGACAGCAATAACCTGGGAACCGACATGAAGAAAAATGGCCAAAGCGCCAAGTATCAGATGTGGAAACTGGAATATATTATGTTTTGCAGAATTCATTTCTGCAGTTTCGGCATTTTCTATATCTGTATTTATTTCCGGAAGCGGGGAATATCTTACCAGCGCTCCCAGTCCCAAAAGAACAAAGCCTACTATAGTGTACGGAATGATCACTCTTCTGATTAATTCGTCTAATGCCTGGTCTTTCTGTATGCCCTGCATTCTTTCAAGCAACTCAAAAGTGTGAACGTCTGAAGGTTTTAATATAATCGCGGCAAATAACAAGGGGGCAATAATCCCGGCAAACTTATTACAGATCCCCATAATACTAAAGCGTTTCGCAGCACTTTCTTTGGGGCCCAGAATGGTTACATATGGATTGGCAGCCGTTTGCAATACAGCCAGACCAACACCTAAAGTAAAAAGTCCGCTTAGAAATAATTCATACGTGCGGGTTAAAGCCGCAGGGACAAATATGAAAGCGCCGGCTGCCATTATACAGAAGCCAACCATCATTCCCTTTTTGAATCCTATGGCCTTTAAAAGATAGGATGCCGGGACAGACATTACCAGATAAGAAATGTAAAAGGCAAAGGCAACCAGGTAGGACTGAAAATTAGAAAGCTCGCAGGCAATCTTAAAGTATGGAATTAAAATAGCATTGATCCAGGTAACAAATCCGAATATAAAAAACAGAATTGCTATGATCGAGATAGAGATCAGATTGTCACGTTTACTTAAAGAGCTAATGTCCTGAACTGATATATTCTTCATATGAATGATTTTTTTTCCCGGATCTTAGTTTCGGTCCCGGGATAAGCGGTTATAAAGAATTTTAATCTTTGCATTTCTTAATTCGTTTTCCTGTTCCAATTCGGCAAGATGGAATGAATTGCGGTTCAGTTCAATAAAACGCTGGTTGATGGCTCCCACAGGAAGGGATTCGAGGCTCTTTAAGACCGCAGGAACCTGTGCAGTAGTAAAAGAAGCGGAATTAACCCGGGCTTCTATATCCATATAGGATAAATAAAGCTTTCTGATATCCGCCATCAACTGATAATGAGAAAATTCTTCTTTATTTCTCAAAGGCTTCAGGCTGTGAAGAACAGTGGCTGCCTGAACGGCACTATCAAGCACCTGCCGGATACTTACACCTGGCTTACTCACAACTCCCTGATTAACCTCATAGGGGGCGGCACTCAATGCCTTCCAGAATTGCTGAGACTGTTCCTTACTAAAGCCATATTTATCCTGAGCATATTTAAATATAAACGCCTCAACCGGTAAAGGAGCAGAAGAGGCGAGACTTTCACAAAAAGCGCTGATAAGCATATTAAATCCCGTTACCGGATATACATGGCGTATGGCATACAGATCGATAATATCTGTTGGGGTGTCGAAAACAGGCGAATATTCGCCGGAGGTAGACCAGGATGTCATGATGATCCCCTTGTATCCCAGCTTCCTGGCAACAGGAATAAAATCATGAATATTATCAAAATGTTTCTTCCATTGCGCCAGAAAATAATTATCGGGATGGCTTCGTATTGAGGGAGCCCCCCAGATTTCATATCCGCTTTCAAGAAGTTTCTGATGATTTCCGAAGCGGTCCAGGTCCCAGCCATAGTTCCAGTCTACAAAAACTGTTTCCTTTGGTAAAAGGTGTATGGCGTCGGGGTATTTAATAGCAATATCGGCCCAGAGTACAGGTCGCTTTCCGAGCTTAATTACCAAATCGCACAGCATTTTGATATGGTCAATATAAAGCCGGGAATTACCCGCTTCCAGCGCTCTTTTCCTGCATTTTTCACAATGCCCCAATAACCGTGTTTCGTCTCCGCCGATATGGATAAAACGGGAAGAATGGGTAGAGGTAAGGTCAGAAAATAAGTTATAGAATAGTTCCCTGTTCCCCTCAGTTTCAAGAGGGCAAACCTGGGAAAAATCCTTTGTGTCTTCGCGCAGCGCTGCATATTTATAGTTTCTGAGAATGTATTCTACATGTCCGAAACTTTGCTGCAAAGGAATGACCTCAATACCCAAAGACTTGCAATAAGACGTAAACGAGCGTACTTCTTCACGCGAATAGGCATAGCGGTTCGGGATCAGCGGCTGATCTTTATATGGATAGGAAGCTTCCCATTCCATTACCAGGGTATTGATCCCATTTTTGCTTAATTGTAAAGCAAAATTCCTTAACGCCGCCATGGTCATCACCTGTATCCGGAGATCCAAATGAAAGCCCCTGATATTAAAAGGTTCATTACTCTTCGGAACTGTTTGTGATTTAACAGATGAAGTAAAGAACAGGCATAATAACAGCCAATGAAGAAAGTACTTTTTTTGTATCATATTAAAACTATGCTCCTATTCTAAACAATGCGCGGGCAACTCAGCAGCCGTGCGCGGACACGAAAATAAGTAAAAAAAAGCATTTTTGAATTTCTTTTAATCTGTTCTTTCAATTCCCAGAACTTTTGCCTCGTAGATATCAGGAATCGTTATCGTTATTCCTTTCTCAATCAATTCTTTTCCCTGATAGCTTCCAACAATTTTACCATCTTCAGGAGAATACAGCCTGTACTTTACATCCTTATCAACCAAAGGCATCTCAAAAGTCCTCGTATTTTCTAATGAACCATTGCGATAGAAAAAAAGAACACCTCCCTGCTTTTCTTTATTAAATTTATAACAGCCATCCCAATTACTCATCGTTGCCCTCGGAAAAATATCTGACGTTTGTGTAAACCGGGAAAACTGATATTTCTTATCCATCATTTTAAACCAGGAATTCCATTTGGAGTACCACATTTTAGTATCCGCAGTCAGATTCCGCGGATCACCTACTAAAATCGGTTTACCCGACACCAGGGACATATAGGTGTATTTATAATTTTTAAGCACGGCGGGATTTGATGCGGATGTATACATCTGTTGATTTCCTATCAGACTGGTAGCTGCGGGAATTACACGGGCCCTGTCATACGACATCTGACGGATACTAACCGGTCCCTCGGGAGGATCTGCCTCATAATTAGTAAGCCAGTCGTAATCCGCGTGTTGTATCAGGGCAAAATCACTGACATAATATTCGCCCCATACTTCATAGGTACAGTCAATCAGAAGATCAGGGAAGTCCTTGTGCAGCTCATCAAAAAGTTTCATTGCACGTTCATAGATGGCATAAAATGAACTTGCGCGATCACTATAAATTTTCCCCTCTGATCCATAATCTCCTTTTTTATCAAAATCAAGTACATATGCTGAGTTTGCAATTGTAAGGTCCAGTTTTACATAAGCCAGTCTGTTTTCCCTGACAAGATGCTTTATACCTTTTAAAATATAATCATAATATCCTGATCCTAATGACATGGTATAACGGTCTTTTGTATCGCCATGTAAATCTACAGGCTTTCCATCGCTCCCCAGAACCAGCCACTCAGGATGCTGCTGTACTATTTTACTTTTTGCATCGACAGTTGCCAGGCTAATCCATAAACCAGGCAGCATCCCTTTTCCCCTGATATAATCGCACACCGGCTTCAATCCGCCGGGAAATTTTTTCCTGTCGGCTTCCAGATCACCCCATTTAGACATCCACCCGTCGTCAAGAATAACAAGGTCTGTGCCTGTTCCATGGAGGCCATCGGCTATATCATACATCAGGGTATCACTTATATTAGTTCTGAAAGGGTACCAGGTGTTATAGAACGCAAAGGGGATTTCCTTTTTCTCAAAAAGCCTTACCCCTAGTTTCTTTCTGATAAAACCGGCAAAGTCTCCTTCGAAAGCATCTTCAACTTTCTTTGACTGAACCAGAAATATAAATGTTCCCGGACTGGAAAACGCCTCTCCGGGGGCAATCAGTTTCTTAAAAGGGTAATGATCGTTTATACCGGTGAGTCCTATGGAAATCTGTTCATTATGGGTGTACACCTCGGTTCTTTTCAAAACGCCGGGTGCTTCATTTCCAAGAATGAAACCGTCTTTGGCTACTGTATTATATACGTAAACGGCAGCATCGTGATGATCCCCCCGGAAAGGGCGCCATGAAAGGTGAGTCCCATAGTGACTATATATATCAGTCTTCCAGGTATTAAGGGGAACGAGATTGAGACGTTCTACCTCTAAACCGGTAACAGCAACCGGAATACCTGAATGATTTCTAATGCTGATCTTCTTACGCACAACGGGAAATTCATCATATATCTCATAAACTAATTCGACATCCACTTTTTCAGCCACGGTGCCTTTCTTTCCTTTCAGAAAAACAGTAAGCTTCTGATCCCCGTTGGCGGACACTAAATAGTCATGCTTCACATAAGCAAACGAAGAATTATTTACATCCGCTCGTTTTTCATCCTTCTGAAGAGAAAAAAAGAACTCTTCTGTTCCCTGCCTGCTGTAATCTTCTCCTGTTATTAAACTTTTGAAACTACTGGTATAAAACGTATCTGCTTCAATTGTAAATTGTCTGCATAAATACTTATTCTTTATAGCAATAGAATCTTTTGCCTGAGCCTGAACGGCAACTGCTAATCCCAGAAAAAAGAAAATGAAGTTTCTCTTCTTTTCCATTGATTCCACTGCTAATCATTACTTAAATAATAGTTTACGTTTTCTTTAGTGACAACATCAAGAGGGAGAAATTTTATCTCAGGTACTTCTTTTTTAAATATTAAATGGTCAACCAGATGATGGATGCTCCAGTATCCCTGTCCTTTAGGGTTTTGATTAATAAGAAAACTAATGATCTTTTTATTCAGGAAGTGAACATTTGCCGGAATCAGGTCATATCCTATAATCTTTATTGATGTAATATGACGCTGCTCTAAATATCTTGCGATCATATAACTCCTCGATGTTGTTACATAAATGCCTTTGAGATTATCAGATTTCTCTAAAACATCGTCCATCTGTTTCATAAAGGAAGAGGAATCATTTCCCTGCAGGGCCACACTGTTAAGGGTGAATTTTTGCGATAAATTATTCTGAATAAAATAGTTTTGAAAGCCCTGCTCCTTTTTAATCAGATGCCTGGAGTTACTAATGTCAGCATTTATATGGGCGACAAGCAGCGTACAGGGATCATCTTGTCCGTAATGCATCAGACTGGCAGCCAAAAGGCCGCTTTGATAAGAGTCCTGCCCTATATAACTAAGTGGATTATATTCATTTATCTGAGTATTAAAAATAACAAATGGGATCTTTAAGGTGTTCCATTCTTCAAAGAAAGGGAGCGTTTCTTTATAAAACAAAGGAGATACAATAATTCCGTCGGGGCAAAGTTTTGACACACGCCGCGCCTGTTCAATATATGAACCGGGATCATCCTGATCAAAAAGAAACAGAGATACAATAACTCCGTACTGCTTTAGATCCTTTTCTGCCTGTTCTATTCCAAGTTTTGATTCAAACCAATAAGATTCGCTGGGGTAATCGGGAATCAAGGCAGCAATAACATAAGTTTTCTTTGTCCCCAAAGCTCTTGCGCTGTAGTTCGGCTCGTAATTGGTATCCTTTATGATCTTTAAAACTCTTTCTTTTACTTTTAAAGACACACCTCCCCGGTTATGTATAACCCGGTCGACAGTTCCGGTAGACACTCTTGCTTTTACTGCTATATCTTTAATTCTTATAAGTTTATTAGTCAATTCCATTTGATTTTATGATGCTCTTAAGATAACAACACTAAAGTAATTTAATTTTTACAAAGGTAGATTGTTATAACTCATTATTGTATTTTCTCGATTACAGGCGTCAGAATATCCTTTGCTTTACCCTGTGTTTCGAGTTGATGCATGATTGCATAAATTGCGCCGTTCCAGCCCTGATTAATTTTTCCGGGCTTACCGGTAGCCGTATTTATATGCTCATAATAAGTCCCTTCCCTTTCAAAATCCATTTTTCCTCTCCAGATTAAAAGTTTATCAGCACCGGGGATACCATGTGCATAGGCAGTAATTAAAAACAGCATGTCATATAAATAATAAGAACCACCATTGGCATACTCGCCGAAAGGGACATTCCAGTGAGGAGATTTATATCCGGGGATATCAAACTTTTCATTTGGGGCATAGCTTCCATCAGGCATACAAACGATCTTGAAGCCATTTTCAGTCTTTGCAACTGCAGATACTTTTTGAAAGTGAAGCCTCACCTGCTCCCTTTCCAAAAGAGGGGTATTAAAAATGAGTATATGCAATAGATCACCGATCATAGCATCTACCGCCACCAAATCTTTCTTTTGTTCGCTTAGGGGGAAATATCCGCCTTCATTATAAAAAAGGCCCCGATATGCCTTTGCAGCGTCCTGCCAGGTTACAGAAGGTTTTAATCCTAATTCCTGAGCAGCATGGAGAGCTACCACCAGAAGCCCCTGATTATAGGTAACAACATCATCATCGGTAAACATACACAGATCGAACCACGACTTAAAGTTCTTTCTTCCAGATTGCTCATCAAAAGCCAGGTATCTATTGTTAACTATATGTTTTTCTATATATGCAAGACTTTTGGCAGCGCCTTCCATATCTGGTTTCCCGCCGCTTTTACTAGTTCTGTAAGCCCAGATAAGTGCAAAAATGGGTCTTTCCGCACCGGGTGTTTGTTGACGGGCTTCATTCAGATAACACTGTTCTTCCATTGCGGGAGGTAAAACCATAGACTGCCAGAAGGCATCTCTTGAGTACTGTTTGTTACAATAGTCAATACCGGCCACTACCCAATATTTGCTGGCCTTAAGTTCATTTGTACGATAAAGCATATAATTAGTGGCAAATGCGGTCGCCCCAAACTTGCTGTTTATATTCCCCCATCGCCGGGCAATAGCCCTGAATACATCCTGCCGCATTGCACCAATATTCCGGGCATTACTATGCATTATTACTCCATTAAATTCATGATCTCGACCGGGGGAAACCTGATGATAGAAAGGCCGGACGATTATTGTATCTCCAACCTGTGTTCCGGGCTTCAGGCCATTGTCGCCACTGGCAATCTGCATTTTCTTTTCCTGGGGCTTGAAATATTGTGTCGTGTAATTATTATAAAAAGCAGGGGCATCACTAAATGCGATATCCCATCCTTTCCCTTTATTTAAAGCCATCATTGGAACAGCCTGCCTTGGAAGAGAATCAAAGAAATAGTTTCCCGGATCGTGTACGCTTTGTCTGTATATCTCTTCTTTGGCTACCGTGCCATTAAAATTGAGGGCAGTGCCTTTATCATAATTAAACTCCAGGGCGAGGAATAAACTGTCCTTCGATTTTGAGCCTGCCTTTATCTTATAGTATAAATAGCCGTTCTGAGGTTCCAGTGTTATTTCGAAGTTAAAATTCCCCACCTGTTTTTTTATTACGGTCTTCTTATCAGGCCATGAAGCGAGACTTGCGGCCGTTATTGATTTACCCGGCTGTTCTGCTTTAAACAGTATTTTTGTCTGTGAACTTGCAGAAATAGCAGATATACAAGCTATAAGAAAAGTAAGTACAACAAATCCTCGTTTTTTGTGATGCATAAAAACCAATTTATCAGAGTAACCAAATGATATCTTTAACCTTTTAATAATATTTAAAAACTTTACCACCGGCCATTACTTCCTGTGTTTTTTGTTTCCAGCCCGAAAGTTCCTTACCGTTGAAAAGATACATCCAGCCATTACTTTGTTGTGCTTCTAACGAAGAGACAAGACAAAGGCAATGATTGAGAAATATAATTTAAGATTCATCCTTTTTTTAAAGTATTAATTTAATGACAGTTTTACACTCCTTAGATCTGCAGAATTTGGCCCGATCATAATTGAAAAGTCTCCCGGTTCTGTGATCCATTTTCCGTCTTTCCAGAACTTAAGCATTTCCGGCGTTACCGGAAAAGACAGCTTTTTAGATTCACCGGCTTGCAAACTGACGCGTTGAAAGCCTCTTAATTCTTTTAAAGACCTGGCCAGAGAAGAAATTTCATCTCTGATGTAAAGCTGCACAATTTCTTCACCGGCTAGTTTTCCGGTATTTTTTACTTCAACCTCAGCCACAACATGCTCACCTTTAGCAATTACTTTTTTTGATAAAGCAACCGGTGAATAGCTGAAAGTTGTATAACTCAATCCGTATCCGAAAGGATAGGTAGGATCAGAAGAAGAATTCCAAAGCTCCCTTGACCTTCCGGGCGCCAGAGTATTGTAAAAGGCCGGAACCTGGCCAACGTTGCGGGGATAGGTAACGGTAAGTTTTCCGGATGGATTGATATTACCAAAGATGGCATCTGAAACAGCAGTACCGGTTTCCTGCCCGAGGAACCACCCATCTAATATAGCGGGGATATTATCTTTCGCCCACTGAATGGCGGCAGGCCTGCCGTGAAGCAGCACCAGTATCACAGGCTTTCCTGTAGCGGCAATTGCCTGCATTAGTTTTTCCTGTTCGCCCGGCAGGGTTATATCGTCACGATCTACATTTTCCATCACTGTTTTATCATCATCTCCCAGAACAAGTACACAGGCATCCGCCTGCTTTACTACAGAAACAGCCTCAAGGATCTGCCGGCTGTCAGGATTCTGAATATCTGTCCCCTTAGCATATAATATTTTTACGTCAGGGCCGGCAGCTTTTTGAATACCCTGCCTCACTGTTACAAAATATTTTGGCTGTTGTGTAGAATAGGTCCCCAGACGGACTGTGTCGGCATTAGGGCCGATAACCGCAATTGTTTTAAACTGGCTTTTTTTTAATGGAAGAAGGCTCTCTTTATTCTTAAGCAGAATAATACTTTTTCTGGCCGCTTCAAGGGCCAGTTGATTGTGCGATACTGTGTTCAATACCTCCTGATAGTTCTTCCTGGGATTAGATAAAGAGCCATCAATTTGTGAGAAAAAAACATCTGCATTTACATCGGCGTTCTTTGTTTCTTTCTGCAACTGCGACATTTCTCTCCCCATAGGATTTTCTTCATTTTCAAGATGCAATGCAAACTTAATTTCCAGGACTTTTCTCACTGCATTATCCAGCAAAGTTAAAGGAACATGGTTATTTTTTACTGCATTTACTAACGGGGGGCCGTACATTCTTTTGTCAGCCCACGTTTGTTTAAAGGCTAATTCTGTATGAACTCCGGCCTCTAAAGCTTTTCTGATCGTTTCTTCCCTGCTTCCGGTTGCTTTTAACCGTTCCCGGACCCACCTGATATCGTTATTATCGGAAACCACCAGTCCTTCAAAACCATATTCTTTTCTAAGAATATCATTTAAAATATATGAATTAATATGGCACGGTACGCCGTTAAGAGTATGATGTGCCGGCATTACAGAACCCACGTGAGCTTCCTGTACTGCGGCTTTAAAAGGGACGAGATGAATTTCATGCAAACTTCTTTCCGAAATCTCTACTGCAGCTCCGTTCGCCCCGAGTAAGGGCTCGCTGTCAGCGACAAAATGTTTAGCTGTTGCAATAACGTGGTTCTGATCAAAACGTTCCTTCCCCCGGCCCTGCAAACCATTTATAAAAGCAACACCTATCCTGCTGACCAGGTAAGGATCTTCTGAATAGCCTTCTTCGAAACGTCCCCATCTTGCATCGCGAACCACTCCCAGCATAGGGGTAAAGCAATGATGAATACCCAAAGCCCTCGCTTCCCTGGCAATAACAGAAGACACTTTTTCTACCAAAGAAGTATCCCAAGAACTGGCAAGCGCGATGGCTTGCGGAAAGGAAGTGGCACCGGCAAAAACTACGCCATGCAAACATTCACCTGCCTGCATATGCGGTATGTTTAATCTTTTATTCGCATTTGGATAAAAGGAGGCCAACTGATGCGCCTTTTCTTCAAGGGACATCCGGCCCAGCAATTGTTCGATCTTAATTTTATCTTTTGAGGATAAAGGGATATAGTCCGGCTGCCGGGCGAAACCCTTTAAAAACAGAACTAAAAACAGAACAATTGTAAACAGCCTTTTCATATACTTTTATGAGAATATTACAGACAGGGAATCCTTAAGCAATTCCCTGTCTGTAATAAGTGGATCAATCAGATAAACGTCGCTTAATAGTTAATTATACCCGGGATTCTGTGGAATAACGGCTCCCGAATTCAATTGAATTGCATCCAATGGAATCGGGAACAGCACATTCTCCTGCTTCATTGTAGGGCCAATCTGTGGGTTATACTTTACCGTTCGCTCATACAATTTCCCTACACGGTTCAAAGTGATCCTTCTTTCTTCCTCCAGGAATAATTCCCTTGCACGCTCATCCAGGATATAGTCCATTGTTACATCAGCAGGAGCAACAGGTGTGGCATGTGCCCTGTTCCTTACAACATTGATATCGTCTGCCGCCTTTTGAAGATCGCCCTTATTCATATAAGCTTCGGCCCTTAACAAATAAGTTTCCGACAGCCGCATCTTATAGAGGTCCGTGTAAGTCCTTCCTGTGGTTAAACCAGCCTCATAGACTCCTTCCACTTTCCTCCATTGCGGAATTAATTGCGTGATCGTATCAATTGGCACTGCATGGCTTGCACTAAAGGACAATACTTTACCATACCATTTTGTTGATTCCGGATTATTACCTGTATAGATCCTGAGGATATTATATTTTGAATTCCTGATATCGTTTTTATCATTCCAGATATCGTAGCGCACAAAGTTATTGGTCGCACACCATCCCACTCCCCTGCCTATCGTATCTATAACTATCATTGGATTAGGATTTGATTCACCGGGAGTTGGGTTCGGCTCGGGAATGCTGAAATAATTGGCACCCCAGCATCTTAACATATGATTTCCTCTCGCCCCGTAATCACTGCCACCGCCGGTAGTCGTATTCTCATATTGTAAAGCCCAAATGGTTTCTGTATTAGCTGCGAGGTTCACGTTTCTAAACCTGAAAAGGTCGCGAAATACATCGGAAGGCTCACTGGCATAGTTGCCGAAGCGTTGCATCATTAAAGCATATCCTCCGTTGATCACTTTTGTAGCGCTTGCTATAGCAGCGTCGTTATCTCCAATTTCGAGATATACTGCTGTCAACAGATGATTTGCAGCCCCCTGCGAAATCCGGCCGGCGGCAGCAACGCTGTTCTTTGTTGGAAGCCATTGCGCTGCAAACTCCAGATCTTCCTTTACGCTGTTCAACACCTCACTTTTGGGGGTACGAACAAAGTCATACTTCGGGGAAGTATAGAATTCCGTAACCAAAGGAACATCACCAAATAGATTCACCAGGCAATAATGGGCATATGCCCTGAAAAACCTTGCTTCGCCTATTACTGCGTTCTTCTGGGCCTCGGTTGTAAAAACACTGGCATTTTCTTCAGCTTTCTTTATAATCAGATTTGCTTTGGGAAGGTAGCCGGTATACATTACATTCCAAAAATAGGCAGGAATTACATGCTGTGAATTCAACTGATCATAATCATAGATCGACGCAGAAGCAGTGTAGCCACCAAGACGGCCTTCATCTGTTCCTACGGTAAGCATGTAATAATAGGGATTATCGCTTCCTGAAATTTCATCACGCGCTACCTTGTGTAAACCTGCTATGGCGGCATCAAATGCACCGGCTGTGTTAAAAGCATTTTCAGGGCTGAGTTTATCCAAAGGAACTTCAGTCAGTTCACTTTCTTTACATGAGGTGACAACAAATATTGCCAGCAAAAAGCATGAAAGTACTAAATATCTGATTTTCATATTCTTCAAATTAAAAAGTAAGATTTAAACCTGCAACAAAAGTCCGGATTATAGGGTATCCGCCACGAACCTGTGACTGTGTATAAGCATTTATTACAGTAGTCATTCCTTCAGGATCCCAGCCAGACCAGGGTGTAAATACAAATGGATTTTTGGCACTGGCATATAAACTTAACCGGTCAACCGACAATTTCTTAAGTACAGATTTGGGGATCTGATAATTTAGAGTGATGTCCTGAATACGGATAAAATTCGTCTTTTCATAAAATCTAAGGCCGCTTAAACCACTTGAATAAGCCAGGGACGGGCGCTTGTTGTTCCGGTTATCCGGGGTCCACCAGCCACCGTCAATATCAATAATATTAACAGCCTGATTAACCCCGGTTTCCATATAGATGGGATTGATCAACTGATTTTCAGAAATTGAACCCTGGGCTGTATTGACAAAGACCGATAGCGTAAAATCTTTATACCGGAATTCGTTACGCAGGCCCGCCCGCCACTTTGGTTCGGTCTGTCCAAGAATAGTGCGGTCGTTTGCATCTATCGTTCCATTTCCATCCTGGTCTACGATACGCATATCCCCAGCCTTAAAACCGATGGGGATGTTATCATCAACCTGCCATACCCCATCGAATTGATAATTATAAACAGAAGTAATATTTTCTCCAATGAACAAAGAACTTGTCGGAATATCCTGCGTACCCCTCAAACTCAGAATTTTATTGGTATTAACGGAAAAATTACCATTAACAGCCCATCCGAAGCTATCACTCTTAATTGGATTATAATTAAGAGTTAATTCAAGTCCCTGATTCCTCATAGAGGCAAGGTTAGAATTGATAGTGCTAAAACCGTTCATTGAAGGAAGAAGTTGCTGATACAACAGATCATATGTCTTACGGTTGTAATAATCTAAGGTGCCTGAAAGCTTTCCTTTAAAAGTTGTAAAATCCAGGCCCAGATCCAGCTCGTCTGTTGATTCCCATTGAAGGTTAGCATTAGGCATACTGGAAGGATAAATGGTTACAGTACTTATTCCCCCGTCTCCAAACACATAATTAGATCGCTGGATTTGGGCGAGAGAGGCATATGGATCTACGCCCTGATTTCCAATGGTTCCATATGAGACTCTAAATTTCAGAAAATCCAGCCAGCTGCTGTTTTTTAAGAACTTTTCCTCAGATGCGATCCATGCTACAGCGGCAGAGGGAAAGTTACCGTATTTATGATCAGCTCCAAACGCGGAATAACCATCCCGTCTTATTGTCGCTGTTAACAGATACCTGTTCAGGAAACTGTAATTGGCCCTGAACATCGCACCCTGATTCACATATTTATTGGTAATATCAGTATTAGTTTGAGTTGTTCCCAAACCGAACTGATCATATCCAAGTGCCATATTGAAAAAATCGGAAGCAGTGGAAGTATTGTTGGTACGGCTGTCTTTTTGCTGGGTCAATACTGCAGTCAAAGCCAGAGAATGTTCCTTATTCTCTCCAAGCTCTACTTTATAATCCAGTTGATTTTCAATTAAGTTAGTAGCGATATCACTTCTTACCCTGTTTGCGGTAGCATTTTTTGAACTTGGCCTGACATTAGCCGGTAAATAAAGATCTAAAATACCGATCGGATAAGTAAAATCTTCACCCCTACCGTAACTTAGGGTAGACCCGAACCTGATATTATACGTTAGACCTTTAAGAAAAGGGAAGTCAACTTTTGCATACATCACTCCATTCAATGCATTTGAAATACTGGAATTTGGATTTAGCGTAGTTAACAGAGGATTGGCTACGGTGGTTAAAGTGTATGCCGGGTATGCGGTGAGAGATCCGTCCTCATTATATATTTTCCCGTAGGGCGTCATCCATTGTGCATTAAATGTATTAGCTGGTGTACCCGAATTGTCTCTTTTGGTAAAGCCGCTGTTTAAACCGATAGTTAACCATTTATTCAAATTCGATTCAAGGTTGGCCCGGAGGCTTATTCTTTTGAAATTATCGTTCACTACAACACCCTGCTGTTTGGTGAATGCCCCGGACAGAAAATAATTAACCTTATCTGTTTTCTGGGACACGCTCAACTGGATATTTTCAGATGGCGCATCCTGCTTGATAAGCTCCTGTGGGTCTACAGTTTTGCCTGCAGCGTATTGTTCTGCCTCATAGACTGTGAGGTAGCTGGCTACATTTTCCATAGTATATTTACCGGGATCCCATACACCGGAACTTTTATAATCAGGATCATTGAAACGTTTATAATCCACCAGCTTTTCGAGATATCGTTCAGGGCTCAGAAAGTTTATCTTATTAATGTAATCGGAAGATCCATAATAGGAGGAGAAAGCAAACTTAGGCTTATCAGAAGAGCCCTTCTTGGTAGTAATTAAAATTACCCCTTTTGCTGCACGGGAACCATAAATAGCAAGGGCACTCGCATCTTTTAATACTTCCAGGCTGGCAATATCGTCAGGTGGTATATCGGCAAGGTTCCCGGGAAAAATAATTCCGTCCAATACTATCATAGGTGAGCCTAAGCTAGAAATACTTGCAATCCCCCTGATATAGATCCCTCCTGTTGTTCCCGGCCGTGTTCCGGGTGTGACACTTAAGCCGGCAACGCTCCCTGACAGTGCCTGTGTAACGTTAATATTCGGAATATCCGCTACCTGACTGAGGTTCACCGAAGCGACAGCACCTGTAATATCTCTTCTTTTCTGTGTACCGTAACCCACTACCACTACTTCATTCAGCTGGCTTGAAGACTCTCCCATTGTTACATTAATAACAGTGCGCCCGCCTATTTTAATACTATGAGGATTAAATCCTATATAAGTAAAAGTAAGGGTTGCCTGGGCATCTGTATTAATTGAATAATTTCCATTTAGATCTGTACTGGTGCCACCCCCTGCGGAGCTTTTAATGCTTACTCCGATTAATGCGTTCCCCTTGTTATCAGTAACCTTACCTTTAACAATAACAGGAGGAATGCCGGCTTTCGCCTTCAGTGAAATACCGGTTGCTAAAATTAGCGCCAGAATAACAGAAGAGGTAAGCAGCAGCATTTTCTTTGCAGGCCTTAAGTTTAAAGAACTGCATTTGAGTAGTTTGGTTCTCATCATACTTCATTAATTAATTTGGTTGATTAATATTAAGTTGGTCGATCAGGATTAGCATATAATCCTTCTCCTGTTAAAATTTGAATGATCTCTAATTTATCATACTCCTCCAGCTTTTACGGTTGAAATTCGCTTTTGCAACTCCTTCCAGGTGCAGACATCTTAAATATCCGGAATAATAAAACTTCCAGCAACCCGAATGTATGCGTAAAACAACATAACAATACCGTGTCCGAACACAAATATATAAAAACATTTACGTGTGCGAGCACAATTTTAAAAAAAATCTTTTTTTAACAATATTTTGTCGGTAAGTTTGGCTTTAACAGCAATCAGGGCCTCTTATTAGTGCTCATAATATAAAAATTAACGCGTTTGAAGCTATTTATTAACAACATAACAACAAACAAATAGAATATTTAATACTTTTTAAAAAAAACTCGCTAAAGTGAAAAAAAATCTCATTTCCCTTCCTCTTTTGATTGCAATTACGGCTTTTGGACAGGACAAAGCCAGGGAAAGACATCCTATCGATATAGATGCAATCCGTCAGACAGAGCTAACCGGCGACGTCGGGCTTCGCCCAACTGTCATGTCTGTTCCTGCAAGCGAGTCCGAAACTGAGGCTTTTATAAAGAAATTCCCATCCAAAAAATACCTTACCTTCCCGGAAAGCCGTGATAATTCTATTCGTCTTTTAGATGGCATTCCTGAAAAATGGTTAACATACAGAGAGAGGCAATTAACGTCATATAAAGACAAAGGCCGTCCCGGCGAGTACTTTGTCTTTCAGGTGGGAGTATACGCATCGTCTGTACCTTTAAAAAATATCCGGATAAGTTTCGTTTCTACCGGCACAGGAAGTGAATTAATAAAAGGGCTTACATGCTTCAATTCTGAGGGAACATCCTTTCGGGGACTGAACTTCAAAAAGCAACTGAACCTGGAGCACAAAAAGGTATTGCCCTTATGGTTCGGGATCCAGCTTCCTAATGAAGCTAACCGGTTATTTAATGGACAGATTATCATAAAGCCGGAAGGGTTACCGGCAACTTCTGTTGCTGTTACAATTACTATTGAAGGCAGTTCGATAGAAAATCATGGATATAATAACGAACAACAGCTATCCAGGCTCGCCTGGCTCAATTCACGATTAGCCATTGACAATGATATTACTGCCGGGTTTAAACAGATTGTCCGCAATGAAAAAACGATATCCATATTGGGAAGGACCATTACTCTTTCTGATCAGGGACTCCCGGCCAACATTCAAACGTTTTTTGATGCAAATAACCAGAACCTTCTTCCCTCAGGGCAGCCCCTTCTTTCCAGGCCTGTAACTTTTATTGTTGAAGAGAACAACGGCAAACTAATGAAATTTAAATCAGGAAAGATTAAGTTTAAAGACCATTATCCGGGAAATACAGAATGGGAAACTACATTAAGCAATGAGCAGGTGCAGATCCGTCTGTCGGCAAAAGCCGAATATGATGGATTTATAGGATACAGTGCCCTTGTTACCTCACTTAAAGATATTGCAGTTCAGGATATCCGCCTTGAGATTCCACTCCGGCCTGAAAAAGCGATCTATATGATGGGCCTGGATAAAGAGGGCGGGTTCAGCCCGAAAGAATGGCAATGGAAGTGGGATGTTATTAATAAAAACCAGGATGAGGTATGGATGGGCGCCGTAAACGGGGGCTTGAAACTTAAGCTAAAGGGGAAAAATTACCATAGGCAATTAATTAATATTTACTATCCTTTCGGACCGCTAAATGAGCCGGAATCATGGGGCAACAATAAAAAGGGCGGCGTTGATATAAGAAATAATGATAAATATACTCTTATAAAAGCTTTCTCAGGTAACAGGACACTTTTAAAGGGCCAGACTTATCAATTTGATTTTGATCTCCTTGTAACGCCTTTTAAGCTCATTAATAAAGATATTCAGTTTAACGACAGATATTATCACTCAGACATTGATACCAGTCTTAATTTCATCAAAACCGCATCCGAACATGGCGCGAACATTATTAATGTCCATCACAAGAAAGATATTTATCCATTTATTAATTATCCTTATATCGCCGAAAATATTCCTGATTTAAAAGCTTTCATTGACAGTTCCCATATAAAACATCTTAAAACAAAGCTCTATTATACCACAAGGGAATTAACAGTTAACGCACCGGAAATATGGGCAATGCGTGCCCTGAACAACGAAATTCTTTATCCAGGCCCGGGAATGGCAACAAGAACACTGGTCAATCCAAATGGGGTACATCCCTGGCTTGGTGAAAACTTTAAAGAAGACTTCATTCCTGCATGGGTTGCTACTTTCACTCATGGTAAATATAAAGGACGACAGGATCTGGCTGTATTAACCACTCCCGACTCAAGACTGAACAACTTTTATGTTGAAGGCCTTGACTGGATGTGTAAGAACCTTCAGATAGATGGAATTTATATTGATGATCTTGCTCTCGACCGTGAAACCATGCGCAGAACAAGGAAGGTTTTAGACAGGGAACGCCCGGGAGCAAGGATAGATATGCATACCTGGAACCACTATAACCAGTATGCGAAATGGGCGTCATCTCTAAATCTGTATATGGACCTTCTGCCTTACATAGATCAGCTATGGGTTGGGGAAGCGCGTGACTATGATCGCTCTCCCGACTACTGGCTTATTGAAACCAGCGGAATCCCGTTTGGATTAACTTCACAAATGCTGAATAAAGGCGGCAATAAATGGCGGGGAATGGTATTTGGAATCACCAACCGCTTTGGATGGCACAGCGCTCCAACGCCCGGATACATCTGGGGATTCTGGGATGCATATAACATAGAAAAAAAACAAATGATAGGGTTCTGGGACAATTCGATCCCGGTCAGGAGCGACAATCCCGATACTAAGGCGACAATATATACAGAGAAAGATGAAGTAATCATTGCCCTTGCAAACTGGACGGACAAGCCTCAGAAATGCCGGCTCGAAATTAACTGGAAGGCACTTAATCTTTCCCCGGACGATGTTACAACTGAAGTACCCTATATAAAAGAATATCAGGAGGGCGGTAAGATTGATATTCTTAATGAAATTGACCTCGAAGGGGAGAAAGGCTTACTTATCGTTCTTAAAAGGAAATAAAACTATCAATATACATAACAATACATTTATATGAAGATTTATATTATAAAAAAACTAAACGTTATATGCTGCTTATTTGCAGTGCTGGCTTACACAGCAGTTAACGCCCGGCCCATTGTGAAAATATATGCTGATCCAAAAGGGAAAGCAGAAGCAAAGGGAACAAAAAACGATCCTGTAAACAGTATCAGCACTGCACTCGGTCTCGCAAAAATCCAAAGCAACACAGGGGTTCAAGGTATCAGCATTGTCTTACGTAAAGGAATATATCCAATAGAAAGTACATTGGAAGTAGTACAGGGAAAGACATGGCATTCCTCTGTACCTCTAAGCATCGAAGCTTATAAAAAAGAGGAAGTAATATTGCACGGCGGCAGAATTATTTCTCAGGATCTTATAACGCCGGTAACAGATGAAGCATTCGGGAACCGTTTTATTCCTGAAGTCAGAAAAAAGATCAGGCAGGTAAACCTCTCTGATGCAGGGATCAGAGAGATTGGTAATCTGCGCCCGGTTGGATTCGGCAGACCTTACGGGCCTGCCTGGATGGAAATATTTATAAATGGCCTGCCCGGTAAAGTAGCGCGATGGCCGAACGAGGGTACCGTGCCAATTCATTCCGTTATCGATACAGGATCGATTCCCCGCAGAGGCGATACAACAAACAGGGGAGGAATATTTACATACACGGAAACAAACCGGCCATCACGCTGGAAAGAACCAGGAAAAGTATGGATCTCAGGCTTTTTTATGTGGGGCTATGCTGCTGATGCTGTGCCATTAAAAGGCATAGACACATTGAACAAAACCATTTCAACACAAATACCAACTATGTATGGTTACGGAAGCGGAAAGCCATGGAGAGCATGGTACGCTTACAACCTTCCGGAAGAAATTGACCTCCCGGGAGAATATTACGTAGATGAAATA
>JAATFW010000041.1 GCA_015654985.1 Sphingobacteriales bacterium
ATCGTTGTCTGGGGTACTTTTATAGTATTAAAAGAAGGAAGCAGGTATTCCTTCTCAACTAACATTATAAACTCTTTATCTTAAAATGTTCATGAAAGTGAATAAAAATATCAGATGTAGTTTAAAATCGTTAATTTTAGTTTGACCTGTTAAAAAACTATTTATAAAATTAAACGGAAAAGGTATAGCAGAATCGTATCGTGATAATTTTCCCCGAAAGATTGTGCTGGATAGACCCGGCCTTATCGGACTGTGAATTCGCGGTTGCTGCATAATGAGATCTTAATTTATTTAAAATGGCCTTAAAACGGATTATGAATCTTTTCTCTCTTGCTCTTTTGTGTCTGTTGGCAAAAGTCGGATCTGCGCAGGAGCAGGAGTTGAATTTTATGAATCTGAGCAGCCGGGAAGGTCTTTCATCAAATATTGTCAATGCGATATTGAAAGACCGGTATGGCTATATGTGGTTTGCTACCGATGATGGACTGAATAAATTTGATGGCAGCCAGGTTACGGTATACCGCCATAACAGCGACGATCCCGGAAGCATGATCTCCAGCGATATCCGGGACCTTTATGAAGACGACCGGGGAAATCTATGGATCGGAACAGGGGCAGGATTGGTTTTATACAACCGGAAGCTGGACAATTTTGTGAACTATGCTTCTGATAGTATGCTTTCGGTGACGTCTATCTGCAGTGATCTTTCAGGAAGGATTTGGATAGCCAGCTATGCAGGCATATCAGTTTTGAATCCGGGAGATCGCAGAATTTCGGTTTTCAGGCCGGGAACCCCGAAAGACAAAGCGGTGGTATCGCAAAGCGTATTGAAATTGTTCCGGGACCATAAAGGCCGTATCTGGCTGGGCACCGAGAGCGGGTTGTATCTTTATTTAGACCGTCAGCATACATTTAAACGCTTTTCTCATTCGGATAACAATCCTTACAGCCTGGCAGATAATACGGTCAGGGCACTGACGGAAGATAGCCGGGGTACTATCTGGGCGGGTACAAACAATGGAGTAAGCATGCTGAGTGGAGATTTGAATACCTTTGTAACATACAGGCATAAACCTGCTGACAACAGCTCTTTAAGCAGTAATATGGTTTATTCAATTGCTCCCGAGCCCGGCGGGAAGCTGTGGATCGGAACGGAAGAAGGACTGAATATTCTTAATCCTGCGGACGGAAAAGTATTCAGGGTGGAAGGCGATGTAAGGAATAAATACGGATTAATTGGCAAATCGGTCAAATGTATTCTGATAGACAAACATGGTATTTACTGGGTGGTTACTTTTCGCGGGGGGATCAATAAATATGATAAGAATCTTGCCTTTTTCAACCTGAGGCAAAGTAATGTGTATGACCCTTACGGATTAAGTGCTCCGATGGTGACATCATTTGCCGCTGCTGCCGGCAACAGTGTGTATGTAGGTACAGATGGAGGCGGCCTTAACCTGTTCGATATCGGGAAGGGCCTTTTTCACCATGTGCCGCTTTCTGACCCATCCGAAAGCCGCCGGCTTTCGATTATGGCTATGGAAAAGGTCTTTTCTGAACTGTGGGTGGGAACTTTCATGAAAGGATTGTATATTCTGGATACAAAGACCGGGAAAAGTACACACATTGTAAAAGGTACGGGACCGCATGGCATCAGCGGAAATGATATTTTTTGTATAAAAAAAGATAGCCGCGGCAACGTATGGATCGGCACAAACGGACAGGGAGTCGATATGTACGACCCCGGTAAGAAAATCTTTCAGCATTTTAATATACATGAAAAAGGCCGGTGGCGGATCCAGCAACGGTATATACGTGCTATTGAAGAAGACAGGGAGGGGAATATATGGATCGGATCTATTGGCTCTGGTATCACGGTATACAACCCTGCTACAGGGCGTTCAAAAACACTGAATCAGGGGAACAGCAAGCTTCCAAACAATAATGTAATGACGATCTGTACTGCAGGCAACGGAATTGTATGGGTGGGTACGGCCGGAGGAGGTTTAGCCCGTTATGATCATAAAACTTCCCGGTTTGTTTACTACGCTGAGAAAAACGGTGTCGCTAACGGGGTAATTTATAAAATTCTTGAAGACAGATCAGGCAGCATCTGGCTCAGTACAAACAAAGGGATCAGCCGTTTTGACCCGGAAACAGAACGGTTTAAAAATTATTCTAATTATAATGGCCTGCAGCGCAGCCCTTTTGTACCCGGAGCCGGGTTGAAGCTCCCGGATGGAAGGCTGTTTTTTGGAGGGATAGACGGATTCAATTACTTTGACCCCCGGCAATTACATTCCAATAAAAATGTACCGCAGGTGGTCCTGACCGATTTGAAGATTTCGAACCGGAGCATTCTGCCTTCGGAAAATTCTGAGATTACAGAAAATATTTCGGTAGCCCGGGAAATAAACCTCGACTACAAGCAAAACTTTTCGCTGAGTTTTGCTGCCCTTAACTATACTTCTCCGCAGGAAAACAGGTACCTGTATAAACTTGAGAATTTTGACAGGGACTGGAACCGCGTCGGGGCGGTAAACACCGCAGTATATACCAACCTCGATCCGGGTGAATATATTTTTAGGGTAAAAGCGACGAGCGATGCAGGAGAGTGGCGTACTCCGATAACTTCCATCAGGATTTTTGTCAGGCCGCCCTTCTGGCTTACCTATTATGCCTATGCGTTATATATTATGGTGATTGCATTGGTATTATGGTATATCCGCTACCGGGGGATTCAAAAGCTGAAGGTTCGTTTCGCATTAGAACAGGAACGGATCAAGGGCCAGCAGCAAATTGATCAGGAGCGCCGGGAAGCAGAACGTCTGCACGAATTCGACCAGTTAAGGATCAAGTTCCTTATGAATCTGAGCCATGAGTTCCGCACTCCGATCTCCCTGATCATCGGCCCTGTTGAACAACTGCTGCAGCAGGAAACGAATACACGGAAATCAGGCCAGTTGAATATGATCCGCCGGAATGCCCGGCGCTTGCTGAACCTGGTCAATGAACTGCTTGATTTCAGGAACATCGAGCAGAAAGAGTTGCGCCTGAACGTGACAGAGGGTGATTTTATCGATTTTGCCAGGGATGTGGCTGATTCGTTCAGAGATCTCTCCGAACGGAAACAGGTTCATTTTGAATTTAGAAGTTCTGTCAGAGATTTCTTTACCTTTTTTGACCATGATAAGGTAGAGCGGATCTTGTTTAATCTTTTGTCGAATGCTTTCAAATTTACCTTGCAGGGAGGAGAGGTACTGATGAGTATAGAGGATTCAACCCAGCCCGAAGGCCTGGTGATCAGGCTTGCCGATACCGGTATCGGCATACAGAACAGGGAAAAGAAAAAGATATTTGACCGCTTTTTTCAGTGTGATACCAATGCTGCTGTATTGAACCAGGGAAATGGTATCGGCCTTTCGATCACGAAGGAATTTATAAGAATGCATGGAGGCACTATCGAGGTGGAAAGTGTGGAAGGCAGAGGTTCAATCTTTGTGATCCGTTTACCTTTGAAGAAAATCAGGGATACCTTTGTTCCGGAAGAAGAAATCGCTGCCCTGGTTGACGACGGACACCCGTTGCTGCCGGGAGAAAACGGTTACGGCACAGGTGCTGCTTCCTCCCTTCCGGCCGTGCTGCTGGTGGAAGATAATGAAGACTTCAGGTTCTATCTTAAAGATAATCTGAAAGAATGTTATCGTATCATAGAGGCTTCTAACGGGAAGGAAGGCTGGCAAAAGGTATTGTTTAATCATCCCCAGGTGGTTATCTGCGACATCAGCATGCCTTATATGAACGGAATCGAACTGTGCCATAAAATTAAATCGGATAAGAGAACGTGCCATATCCCGGTATTGCTGCTCACTGCAATGAACGGAGAAGAAGATCAGTTGCATGGACTTGAAACCGGAGCTAACGATTACGTGACAAAACCTTGTAATTTCGACATCCTTCATATGAAGATCCGTAATCTTCTTGCCCTGAATGAAAGCCTGAAGACCACTTACAGCAAGCAGATCAAGGTGCTGGCTCCGGAGTTAAAGGTTGAGTCGGATAACGAAAAGCTTTTAAGCAAAGTAGTGGCATTCATTGATGCTAATCTTACTAATCCTCAGCTATCTGTTGAAAGCCTGAGCCGGCATGTCGGGATGAGCCGGGGGTCGCTGTATTCGAAAATGCTGGAGCTGACAGGCGAAACGCCGGTTGAATTTATACGTTCGGTAAAACTGGACAGAGCGGCGGTCCTCCTGGAGAAAAGTGATATGAACGTAGCCCAGATCAGTTATTCTGTGGGTTTTGCTACTCCTAATTATTTCGCACGTGCTTTTAAAAGTAAATTTAATATACGGCCCTCAGACTATGTGAGCTTAAAGCGGAACGGCGAAAAAAGTAAGCTTTTAAACTAAGCTCCTCATTTTTATTGCCGGTTTTAAACATTTATTTACTCTTTTTATCAAAAATTGTCATTACTAATAGATCTTACTGCTGAACTTGGACGACAAATTCCGGAGAGAACGGGTAACGCTATAAACTCCTAAGAATTAAACTGAAAGGACAAGCTATGACAGAAAGACCTGGATTGTTGGCAACCATTACATTGCTGCTTTTTACATCGTTGACGTTTGCGCAGGGGCCAGGGCAGCCCGGTTACATTACGGAGCGGAAGGAGGCCGGCTTTTTTCCGCTGGTTGAAGGCGGAAAGGCGGCACCCATCCTGTTAAGTGAGGAGGAATGGCCGGGAGTACGGCGGGCAGTGAACAGTTTTATAAACGATGTCGGGGGCGTCACTGATGCAATGCCGGCGCTCTTAAGCCGGCCGGAGGGGCACCGCCGGTTAATTATTGCCGGTACCTTAGGCAGAAATCAGTGGATCGGTCAGTTGGTAAAACAGCGGAAAATAGATGTAACAGGGATTGCCGGTAAATGGGAGGCTTACCTTGTTCAATCGGTTCAGAAGCCTTTTCCGGGGATAGATGAAGCGCTGATCATAGCAGGCAGCGATAAAAGAGGCACCATTTACGGGGTATATGATCTTTCTGCACAGATCGGAGTGTCGCCATGGTACTGGTGGGCCGACGTCCCCTTAAAAAAGAAAAAGGCAATTTATGTGAAACCCGGAAGGCATACCGACGGAACTCCCGCTGTTAAATACAGGGGTATTTTTATAAACGATGAGGCTCCTGCGTTCTCCGGGTGGACAACAGCGAAATTCGGCGGGTTTAATCATCCCATGTATGAAAAGGTTTTTGAACTTCTGCTCCGGCTGAAGGCTAATTATTTATGGCCGGCGATGTGGGGCAGGGCTTTTAACGATGATGACAAGTTAAACCCGGTACTTGCCGATGAATACGGTATTGTAATGGGTACTTCTCATCACGAACCGATGGACCGTGCCCAGCAGGAATGGAAACGTTACGGAAACGGCAAATGGAATTATGAAACAAATAAAGAGGTGCTTCAGGACTTTTGGCGGAAAGGGATTGAAAATATGGGTTCTAAGGAAACGATTGTTACCCTTGGTATGCGCGGGGACGGGGACATGCCGATGACCGAGGGAAGTAACATTGCCCTGCTTGAGACTATCGTTAAAGATCAGCGCCAGATCATCAGGGATGTATTGAAAAAAGATCCTTCTGAAGTACCGCAGATGTGGGCATTATACAAAGAGGTTCAGGATTATTACGATAAAGGCATGCGTGTGCCCGATGATGTTACGCTGCTCTTATGCGACGACAACTGGGGAAATATCCGTAAGCTTCCTTCGCTTACAGAAAAGCCGCGGAAAGGAGGATATGGCATTTATTACCATTTTGACTATGTGGGAGGTCCCCGTTCGTATAAATGGATCAACACCAACAGCATTGCTAAAATCTGGGAACAGATGCATCTGGCTTATGAATATAATGCACGGCAGGTGTGGATAGTGAATGTTGGCGACCTGAAGCCTATGGAATACCCCATCAGTTTCTTCCTGGATTATGCATGGAGACCTGAGAGATGGCCGGTAAGTAAAGTTCACGACTATAGCGTGCAGTGGGCGGCACAGCAGTTTGGGGATGAGCACGCTGCCGAAATAGCCGGTATCCTTGTTCAGTATACGCGTTATAATTCGCGCTGCAAGCCCGAATTATTGAATGAGCATACTTTCAGCCTGGTTAATTACAACGAGTATGCGAGGGTGACAGCAGATTACAAGGCGCTTGAAAATAAAGCCCGGAAGCTCTCCGACGGCCTGGCTCCGGAATACAGGGATGCCTTTTATGAATTGGTACTGCATCCGGTAGAGGCCAGCGCTAATCTTACTGAGATGTATTTCGAAACCGCTAAGAACAACTATTATGCCCGGTCGGGTAACGCGGCGGCTGCCCGCGGGGCGGCAGCTAAAGTAAAAGTTTTGTTCGGCAGGGACCAGCAGATATCTGATTATTACAATGACACGCTGGCAAATGGCAAGTGGCAGCATATGATGGATCAGACTCATATCGGTTATATAAGCTGGGCGGATCCCCAGACGAACAAAATGCCGGCTGTTACGATGCCTGACTCCGCCGCCGCCGGAAATACAGAGCGTTTACCCGTTTGCGGCGATGGTCATACAGAAAGGAAAAACGGCGCTTTTTCCGACGAAAACGGATATGCAGCGATGGAGGCAGAGCATTTCAGCAGGGCCGTAAGTGGTAATAATGTGAGCTGGATAGTGATCCCCGGTTATGGCAACACTTTATCGGGGGTAACGCCATGGCCTGTTACGGCAAGCCGTATAAAACCGGGTTTAAAGACCCCGCATCTGGAGTATGATATCGACCTGAAGGATACCGGAACGGTTTCGGTTATTACCTGTGTATCCCCCGTGCTTGATTTCAGAAATAAAGATGGTTTGTTCTATGGTATTTCCGTTGACGATGAAGTACCTCAGCTTGTGAATGTCAGCACGAATGCAGACAGCGGGGAATGGGCCGCGACGGTGATCAATAATATAAGAAAATTAACCACAAAGCATAAGATCAGCAGGAACGGGAAGCATGTTCTTAAATACTGGATGGCCGATCCGGGGGTAACAGTGCAGAAAATAATAATAGATTCGGGAGGATTGAAACCAAGTTATCTGGGACCGCCGGAATAATAGCAAAGGCCTTTTAAAGATGAGTCCTTTCCTGTTTTTTCTATGCTGCCGCGGGCGGGCACATCAGGCGGAGCGGAATAGTGCTGGTGATTACAAGGAGTCCGTTATTACACAAAATGACAAAAATTAAATTTTGATAAATGAAAGTTACGATCAACATTGTTATTCTGGTACTTATATCCTTTTATCTGCATGCTGAAGACGGACACGATCTTTGGCTCCGTGGCAAAAGTACCGGGCCGGTAAATGTGATTTGTTCGGAGAACTCATCAGTCATTAACATGGCAAAGCATGAACTGCATCAGTGCTGGCAGGGCAAAGCAAACGCATCGGTTGTCCTTACAGTTAAACCTGGCAAATTAATCAAAGGTGACGGATACAGAATTACCGCCAATGGTATTCAGGCAAACACAGACCGGGGGATTTTATATGGTGTTTACGAATTGCTGCGCCGGCAGCAAACCGGAGCGGCTGTTAAGGATGAGGCCGTCAATCCATCGTATGAACGGCGCATATTAGACCATTGGGATAACCTGAACGGAACCATTGAA
>JAATFW010000324.1 GCA_015654985.1 Sphingobacteriales bacterium
CGGTAACACTGACGGCCCCAGGTGAGAGAACGGCCTCCTACCTGATATCCCCGGTACCAGTCAAAACGTTTCACTTCAACATACGGGCTTTCCTTTTCGTTTACCCAATAATCAAGATTGATTTCATTAAGAGGATAATCTCTTTTTAAAACCGGATAATCCTGGATCATCTGTTGAGTACGGCCTCCCCTGTGGGGAAAGTCCCAGGGGTTTTTATTGGCATTAACATAGTCTTTAATATGCTCTATGTTACGCCCCCTCTCAAGTAAAATTGTTTTTAACCCTTTTTCAGTAAGTTCCTTTGCTGCCCACCCGCCGGATATCCCGGAACCAATAACAATTGCATCGTAGATATTCTCTGCCATTATTCAATAGGTTTTTTTGGTTATATATGATATTCGATGTAAACTTTTGAGTATATATAATAGATTCTTATTTCTTAATATAACCCCCAAATCACGGTTTCAACAGCTTATAAAATTGGCAACAAAACGCACAAAATCTTTCACTTTATTGCGATTGCATTACAAGTATAGAAAAAATCTTCATCTAAAAAAAATTAAATGCTAAAACCTTTTATATAAGCATTTTTGAACCATTTCTACGATTCCCACCGATATTAGGAAACTAAAGGGCACGAACAATTCCGGTAGAAACCGTAAAGCTTTACGGTTGTTAAAAGACTGCATTACATTGATACCCGACAATTAAATTATTATTAATAGACAAAACGGCATTTTCAACACTGCAAAAATTCTATTTATAAAACTGTCCTCCAACTGCAAATAAATCATTCTGTTTGTTGGATTAAAGATAAAATGACTTATCACATTTTTGTAAAACAAAGCATTTAAGACAAATTATACTTATAACTTACGACTTAATACTTATACCTTAATGCTATCTTAGTTCGTCAAAACAATACGAATAATATGAACTTAAGCAAGAAATCAACGGTAGAAGAAATAAAAGAGCGATTCGATAAAGATGTGGAACGTTTTTCCAACCTTGAAACAGGGCAGCAAACCACCATCGATTCTCCCTTATGCCTGGAATTAATAACTGATGCCGCCAGTTATACAAACCCATCTGCGAAACGATTGCTGGATATTGGTTGTGGAGCAGGCAATTACACATTAAAAATGCTGAGTAAAATTGCTAACCTTGACTGTACTCTGGTTGACCTGAGCATGCCAATGCTTCAGCGGGCAAAAGAGCGGGTAAGTAAGGAGACGAGCGGACTTGCAGAAATTATGCAAACAGACATCCGGGATGCCTCTTTAAAGGATAATTATTATGATATCGTCGTGGCCGCCTCTGTATTGCATCACCTTCGGGAAGATAATGATTGGGAACAAGTCTTTACAAAAATCTATCAATCACTGAAACCCGGTGGAAGCCTGTGGATCTTTGATCTGATATCTCATGATTCACCGCAAATTGAACGTATGTTTACCAGTAAATACGCAGAATATCTCGATCAGTTCGGAGGGCCAGAATTCCACGAAAAGGTGTTTGCCTATATCGAAAAAGAAGACAGCCAGCGGTCTCTTACTTACCAAATGGAACTATTGAAAAAAACCGGATTTAAAAATATTGAAATCCTTCACAAAAATGTATGCTTCGCAGCATTCGGCGGAATTAAACCGTAATTTTATCGATCCTGATCCAGTCCATTCCTGCAGCTTCTGCAGCTTTAACTCCGGCATTTCCGTCTTCAAATACCAGGCAGGATGCCGGTTCAACCCCAAGCTTCTCTGCGGCCTGCAGAAAGGGATCGGGAAACGGTTTTCCCCGGGGTGTTTCACCCGCACAAACCAGTACTTCTACAAAAGCACTGATACCAAGTATATCAAGAGCCTTTTGAATTGCCTTTCGAGAGCCCCCCGATACCACACCAATCCTTACTTTTCCGGCATGGGCCTTAAGATGGTCTGTTACGAACTGAACCGGCTTAATGTGTTCTATATATTCGTTATAATACAGGTTATATTTCAATTCTTCAAAAAGCACCGGGTCAAAATCGCTCCCATATCTTTTATTAATCTCTTCTACAACCCGGGGGATAGGCAAACCTGCAAATTCATCAATTATAGCAGCTTCTATACTAACACCCTGGTCGGCGGCCACCTTTACATAAGTATCTTTATGAGCCTGCATATTATCCGCTAGTGTACCATCGCAATCGTATAGAAAGGCCTTATATTCACCCTTTGAAAGTTCTGTTAACCGCAGTAGCTTGTCTGTCATATTCTCTGTTTAATATTATTTCCTTTTCCTCACAGCAGCTTTGCCAGATCAGAAAAGCTCTCAAGATTCGCCACCTGGTCTTCATTCACCTTTCCGAAACCATAAGCAGCAAAGATAAAAGGAACACCGGCCTTCTTACTCGATTCATAATCACCCAAAGTGTCTCCTACATAGACCGGCGCTTTAAGGTTATAATCATTCACGATATCCCTGATATTTTCCGCCTTGGGCCTGCTTTTAGTTCCATAACACTGATGCCCTGTAAAGTACGGCGCCAGCTTACTGTAATTAAGGAAAATTTCTATATACCCATTCTGGCAATTACTTACTATAAATAACTTGTACCGTTCCGAAAGATATTTCAGTGTCTCCTCTATTCCGGGATAAAGCACGCCTCCCTCCTGTTCAAGCACTTCCAGCTCATTCTTCGCACAAACTGCTTTAAACTCATTCCGCTTTTCGGTATCCAGATAAGGAAATAATTTTTCGTAAATTGCATCATAGGTCATTCCGGCGATCGCTGCAACCTGTTCCGGGGTGATATCAAAATGAATATAATCAACCTGTTCTTTCGCTGCCTGCCATGCCCTGGCAACCCCAACAGATGAATCCCATAGTGTTCCGTCGAGATCAAAAATTATACCGTCAAATTTATTTTTTAGCTTACTGTCCATCCGGGCGCAAAAATAACAGTTTGTTTTATTAAGCACAGGATAAATAGACATTCCTGTAATTAATTCATAAATAGTTAACACTAACTTCATATTAATAAGTGACTTTTAAGCTTCAGTAAATTGCATAGCATTTCAGGAGTGCCACTAAAAGCACTGAACGAGTTTATTCAAAATGAGCCATCATGAGTAATTGCAGAAACACTGCATCAATAACTATTCGAATGAAAAAACCAATGAACAATGCCGAAAAGGGAAGTTGAACTTGTTGTAATATCAGATGTACACCTTGGCACTTATGGATGCCATGCCAATGAACTGCTGCAATACCTTAAAAGCATAAAGCCCAAAACACTTATCCTTAACGGCGATATTATCGACATCTGGCAGTTCAGCAAATCATACTGGCCTGAATCGCACATGAAAGTAATACGCCGGGTGATGAAATTCATTACTGATGGCGTTCCTGTTTATTATCTTACCGGCAACCACGACGAACTACTCCGTAAATTCAGTGATCTGAATATTGGCAGTTTCAGGCTTACCGACAAACTGGTGCTCGACCTTGATAATACAAAAGCATGGTTCTTTCATGGAGATGTCTTTGACGTTACGATGCAGCATTCCAAATGGCTTGCAAAACTTGGTGCCGTAGGATATGATTCACTGATCCTCATTAATAGCTTTGTTAACTGGTGCCTGAAATTAATGAACCGGGGGAAGATGAGTTTTTCCAGGAAGATCAAAGCTAAATTCAAGGACGCTGTAAAATTCATCAACGATTTTGAAAATACAGCCGCAGAACTTGCCATAGATAAGGGTTATGGCTATGTAGTATGCGGCCATATTCATCATCCTGAATTACGAAGTATCCATACCAGTGAGGGTACCGTTACCTATCTTAACTCGGGAGATTGGGTAGAAAATCTTACCGCCCTTGAATATCACGAAGGTAAATGGAGCATCTACAAATACCAGCCGCTGCAATTCAATAATCAGGCGGAAGACCCGGATCAGCTCGATGCAGAAGATCTGGATTCAAAACTCGATGTAAAAAGAATGTTTGAACGGTTCAGATCAGACCTGTAAACCGGAGTTAACAGGTACCTTCCTGAAATAATACGGCGGAGTTAAAACAACGAAAATATCATCCTGAATTAAGAAGGATTATTATCCCCTAAAAATTTCGCATACCACCGGCCTGAAGATTTGATGATCCTTTTGCCGGTTGCAAAATCGATATAAATTATTCCAAAGCGCGGATGATATCCTTCTGCCCATTCAAAATTGTCGGTGAGCGTCCATACAAAATAACCGCTTACCCTGCATCCTTCCTCTTTCGCCTTCAAAACCTGAGCGATATAGTCCTGAAGGTATTTTACACGCTCCGGATCATCTGCTTTGCCATCTATTACAGTATCCGGAAAAGCAGCTCCGTTTTCAGTAATGCAAATATTCTTTATTTGCGGATAAGCCGAAAATTTCTTTATCATATGATAAATTGCAGGCGGATAAACCTCCCAGTTCATGGAAGTAAGCGGTACATGCCGTTTTTCGGCCTTAACAATCCTTGAATGAAGATAAGGAGTGAATAATGAATATTTCACTATCTCCCTTGTGTAGTTCTGGAGGCCAATAAAATCAAAATCAAACTTCATTTTATCTTCATCCCCCGGATGGAAATATTTCCTGAGCTTTTTCAATACAGGCACATCCTGTTCAGGATAACCAAGCCCGAGCAGAGGCTCTATAAACAACCGGTTTAAAAGGGCATCGGCCCTTCGCGCTGCAGCTATATCACGCGCTTTATCAGAAAAAGGTTCCACCAGCGAACAGGAAAAAGTGGTCCCTACCTGTGTATCGGGAAGTATTTTTTTTAATACCCGGCCGCCTTCGGCAATACTCAGTACAGCATGATGAATGGCAGGGAGGAAATTATTTAAGCCGGTCCGTCCCGGGGCGTGTATTCCAAGAAAATATCCAGCACCGGTAAAAACCATCGGTTCATTCATCACCATCCAATGGTGTACCCTGTCGC
>JAATFW010000089.1 GCA_015654985.1 Sphingobacteriales bacterium
AGCTAAAGCTTATTATTTTTCGACCTATATTCTTTGGCATCTAACTATGATTTTCTTGATTGGGTAAATAAGAATTACTAAAGATGAAAAAAAGTTTAAAAACGGTTCCGCTTTGATAAAATGATTGACAAGCATATTGGTAAACGAGGCACTGATAGACGTGAAGCTTTTGAAAACAAGTTGAGGATCGATTTATTGGGGCAGGCCGTTATACCGCCGCAACATAATGAATTCCGCCATTTATAGTCTTCATAAGCAGTGTCTTGTTGGCAATTAAACGGTACAGCACTTCCTTCAGAAACCGTGGACGCAAAACAGGATCATGATGGGCAAGCCGTATGCGCTCGTAGATTTGCAGGGGCGATTGCGGATATTGGAAAAATGAAATATGGAAAAGCCAGTTCACAGCCTCAGCAAATAAGGCTATGGCCTGTTTTTCCTGCTGTGCTTCCAGTTGGAAGGGAATCTCTGTAAACCTTATCGGCAGGTTCTCTTTAATTTCTATTTTGCCTTTTTGAACCCTGACTAGCCAGGGATGATGCAACGTGTAGTGATACACACCTTGCTTCTCTTCGCGTTCACCTTTTATCAGGCGCTTACAACCATATCCGAAATCATCGCGATCAAGCCTTATGGGGCTGCTTAGTGACGTCTTGAATAGTAAGGGAAGCAATATATTTTCCTCTTCTGTCAATTTTGTCCCATCCCGCATTTCTTCGTATTCACCATAAAAGTAAGGAAGCTTTCCCATCAGGAACGATACTTCTTCCTGCGTATAACCGATAGCGATCCGTGCCTGACTGAAACCAAAACGAATATTAAAATCATCCTGCGTAACCAGGCCTTTATAGATATATTTTCTATTTCTTGAGTGAACCATAAGCGTGCGATTTTTAGACTATTGAGTTGTTTCCAGTAGCTCCGAAGGCAAAGACTCACCCTGATCTACACAAGCCAGCTTTTTAAGCCTTTCCAGCTCAGCTTTGCAATGCGTCTCCGCTATTTGAATGACCTCTTCCACCCGCTGTAACCAATATAACATATCATCATAATCCAGGGAGACCGCCTGCTTCATGCGAATATTCTGCAGACAGTTAACCAGGGCATTCACCTGTTTCTTTCCGCCGGGTGATTGCTGTTGGAAAAAGTTCGAAATTTCGGGGCTGACCAGCTTACACATATCTAAAAGAAAACCCAGATCATGGCGCTCGGCCCGATATCCGGTCTGTACATAGATATACGTCAGACAAACCTGTTCAAGGCATTGGCTCAACAATAATGTAGAGGCAATAAAACCATCGTCAACATTGTCCGAAATTTCTTCAGCCGATTCATGAAACATTTTTGCCAACTCATTTAGCCTATAATCCATCAGCTTTTCTGCACGTTCATAGCTATGTTTCCAATCCGGCTGAGGCACAACAAATTCAACAGGGTGTTCCTCATTTTTATATAATAAAGTTCCCTTGCTTAGTGCCTCAATGAAAAAGCGGTTGTGTTTCCCCAATGCATACCGAACGCTGTCTTCCTGATGGAAAAGCAATGTTACGTTCAATCCGTTTTGCGTGATCGTACGGCTCCTGCCGGATTGACTTTTAGGAATAATAGCCAACACATGGTAATGAAATACTTCGCTTGATTGCTGCTTAGCCGCTAATAAGTTATTGACGGTATGCGAAGCAGACCTGGCACTGAGGAGGATAAACTGCAACACCTGCTGATCCTTACGGATCTTGTTGAGAATATTGTTCAGCCGGTTTTGCGGTTTGTTATCCGGAGACTTCGGTAAGGACTGTACGGCTGTTTTATCTATTTGCTTAACTGCCGGAATGGTAGCAGATTCCATTGATGCAGTCAAACAATACTGGTAAAAACGATTGCACCAGTCCAGTAACAGATCTATTTTACGGGTCAGTTCGCCTATCTCTTCTTCTTCAATGTGATAATTATTTTGATACCGTACGGATGTATACGACTTATCCAGCAACTTCAACAGACCTTCGTTCCCATCGTGGAATAAGGTAAGAATCTCAGGGATAAAGGATGCGGCTATTTTCAACAGGTTTTGAAGACTATGTTTTCGCTTATCCTTTTTAAACACGGCCTTACAAAACCCTTTCAGAGCCAGTTCAGCGGTTTGATGGAGCATAAATGCCGCCTGCTGAAGATTGCCCTGACTCTTATAAAAATTCACCCCCTCCCTAAAATCGGCCGACTTCCGCAGATCATTCTGAAAATGTTCCGCAGCCCTGACCCGCATGGCCTCCAGTCCATCTGATGGAGGGAATATCAGTGGTTTTCTCCCATTGTTATACACCTGGTTCTGTTCACTACAAACCATCGAATAGAATAAATGGCCGCCCTTAATAGCGGTTTTCAGTTCCCCGGAAGAAATCAGCATATAGGTCAGTCCCTCACATTCCGCCAGGCACCTATCCACCGAAGGCGCTAAAGTAGCCGGTGAAGCTTGAACTTTAGAATCCAATACAATAAGCAACCTTTCGTATGCGTTCTCCTGAAAAGAATAACCGAACTGAAAAATCCGCTCAACCGGAACGCGGTCTGTAAGTTGTTGAAGAACGTGCTGGGAAAGTTTGATATTCTTTTCCGGCATTAAACCCTTGATTTCCTTCGGATCATTCTCTCCGGTTTCTGAAATTTTTGTTATTTCTTCCATGTTGTGATCATTTTATTAGTTTGAATTGATGTTAATTACTTCGGTCGCAGACATTAGCCAGATCGTGTGGTTACATTAGTCAAACAATCTCATTAAGTCATCTTTATTCAGCGACTTAAGCATACCTGCATCGTTTTGAATGAGCGTATCCGCGAGTTGCTTTTTCCCTGCCTGCATGCTCAGGATTTTTTCCTCAATGCTGTTTGTACAAACCATCCGGTAAGCCATGACATGCTTCTCCTGCCCTATACGATAGCAGCGGTCAATAGCCTGAGCTTCGGCGGCTGGGTTCCACCATGGGTCGAGGATATATACATAATCGGCAGCGGTGAGATTCAGCCCGGTTCCCCCTGCTTTAAGGCTTATCAGGAATAAGCGACAGTCTTCCCGCTCCTGAAATCTGCTGACCTGGACTTGCCGTTCGTCGCTGGAAGTCTGTCCGTCCAGATAAGCATAGGATATCCCTGATTCATCCAGTTGAGCCTTCAACAGGCCAAGCATCGAGGTGAACGAAGAGAATATCAGTAATTTATGCCCGTCGATTTGATTCAGGATATGCTCCAGGATTTCCTGCAATTTGGCAGAATGGTTTGGATGGTGCCCATTTTTGATCAGGGCAGGCGAATTACATACCTGCCGTAATTTCATGAGCCCTTCGATGACAAAAAACTTTGCCTTATCCATCCCTTCATTGAATTTACCTTCAAGTTCGCTTTTATAATGCAGCCTGTAATACTCGTAGATCTTACGTTGTTCGGGCAGCATTTCGCAATACAGCAACATTTCGGTCTTTTCAGGCAGGTCTTTTGCCACCTGCGCTTTTGTGCGCCGTAACAGAAACGGACTGATAATACGTTGCAGCGATTCTACCGTTTCGGCACGTGCGGTACCGTCGGCTATACCGGGAAAGTTCTTCTTAAACTGCCCAAACGGGCCTAAAAAACCAGGATTAACGAAGTCCAGTTGTGCATAAAGGTCGGATATGCCGTTTTCTATCGGCGTTCCCGTCAGAGCCAGGCGAAAATCGGCCTGTACAGCTTGTGCACATTCAAACCGTTTGGATTGCGGATTTTTGATAGCCTGCGATTCATCAAGGACCAGGTAGCTGAATTTTGTTGCAGTAAAGAGCGCAATATCGGAGATCAGCGTGCCGTAAGTGGTAAATATCAACTGCCCGGCTTTCGTTTCCAGACTACCCTGGCGATTGGTACCATGGTGTACGATCCCCTCCCGATGGGGTACAAATTTAGAGATCTCCTGCTGCCAGTTAAACAACAAGGAATTGGGCACTACGATCAGTGATGCTGGGGCATCCGGCGATTGTTCGTAATGGTATTCCAATAAAGTTAGTACCTGCAACGTCTTCCCCAGTCCCATATCATCCGCCAGGATACCACCCCACTCAAACTCCCGCAGAAAGCCCATCCAGCTAAAGCCTGCTTCCTGATATGGACGGAGAATGGCCTGCACGCGGGAAGGAGTGTTTAAGGGTTGAATTTTATCAAGGGACAAAAGTTTAAGCCTTTGTTCTTTAATTCGCTCCCGAAGCCGTTCATTATTGATCTTATTGGTAAAAGACTGGACAGTTGTAAAATGATGCGAAGACAGCCGCAGGCCTTTATGTGTGACTTCACCAAGCGAGAAAAGCGGTCGAAGCTTCTGTTGCAAGACAAGAGGCATTAAACCAGCAGAACCGTCAGGCAACTCCAGGATTTCCTGCCCTGATTTTAAACTTTTCTTTAGTTGCTCCAGATTAAGCTGCTGTTCGCCAAAAAAGACATTTATGCCGATATCCAGCCAGTCCTTCTCTCCGTCAATTTTCATTTCCCAGTTGACGGGGTAAGGATTAATTTGAAAGCCCTTCAGGTTTTCAAGGCCCAATACTTCTACCCCACTTTCCTGTAAGGTTTTAACAGACTGAGCTAACCATGCTGTTTTTCGAATGTCCGATACCTGTACATATAGTTCTCCGGATTCTGATTGATCAGCAAAATCCGTGTGGAGTGACATCAATAGCGTTCGATATCTATTCTCAATAACTTTGTCGCGATAAAAGATCTCCCTTTTCGCATTATTGCCCTTGATCACCACATTGGCATCGGATAACGGATTGCATGAAACAGAATGGCCATAAGACGTCTTTGGCCTTAGAAAGAGCAGGTTCTCTTCTACAGTGAACTCCATGCGGTTAATAATAAATCTCAGGAACTCCTTTTCCCCGAAATGATTGCATTCCGTTCCTGAAGATTCATAAGAGACAGGATAAAACTCAATTAATAGCGATAAAAGGTCTTTCTCAAACCGGGCGAGATCTTCTTGAAGTACCGTAATGCAAAAATTATATCGGTTAAAGAATTTTAAAATCTCAGCATCACGCAGTGTATGTACCACGTAATAAACGTGATCGTCCTTATCGCAAATCAGCAACCACTGTGATGAAAGCGATTGGGGATTGGTTACTCTTTGACCATTAATAAACAGATCAAGTCTTAATCTCACATGATCGGCATGATCGAATATTGAAAAGCGAAGCTCTGGACGTGCCGTTTCAAAGGATAAAAATGAAACCACCCCATTAGGCGGAGTAACAAGGTGCGGATTAGACCGGTTAGAATGGAACTGTATAACTTTCTCATCTTTAAGATGCGGCGATGCCGCTTTCCATAGCTGGATGAACAAATATTTCTTTAAGGATAGTAATTGATCTTTGGAACTCAGATTTTGGGCCTCACTTTCACCTGATATCATCAATTTATCAGGTATTGTATACCCATAAAGACGCTGCAAACTTTCCTCATTTGCTTCATAAACTTCTACCATTTCTGAACAGATAGAATTTAATGCATGTTGCGCGGACGAAAACCTGCGCAAGGTTCCTCCTTTCTCAAACACGAAACTTTTTTGATAATTGACAAACTTGATTTTTGAATTGTCCTTTAAATTTTTCCCGGCGATATATGGAATGAGAGCAGGTAGTTCCCCCCATTGATAGCCATAAGGTATCCCATAAATAATGGTTGTTTGAGGTTGATCCGGTAACTTTTGAAAGTTGCCTGTAATCAAAACAAACTTTCTGGCATTTGTAAATCCGTAAACTACGCCATATTGAGGATGCGGTTTCATACTGAACCCCGGCCATTCATCACTAAAATGGAAGAATTTATATGCAGATTCGCCGAGCTTTAAAATATCAGGAAAATAAAACCTTTTTAGATAGAAGTCGTCATATCCTTTTCTTATAAAACTCTTGAGAGCTAAGTATTCCGGAGGCCGTAGCATTTTTAAGGCAGGTTGGCTTTCAAAAATCACATTCAGATGCTCCGGCAGAATTTGTAAATGGAATATCGTTTTCCGATCGATATAGGATGCCTCTATTGTTAGGGTATTGCCATACAACCCTTTTATAGATGTATAACAACGTTCTTTTTCAATATCTTCTTTATATCCTATGACAAGGGATTTGACGTATTCCCTGGTCAACTTAAAGGGCTGCCCATCCTCCCAGTGGATCAGATAAGGCTCCGCAGACTTTATCAGAGGTTCCTGCTTTTGCTGTCCGAAAGGATTTGTCTGGTTGGAATAGTCTGTATGTTCCGTCATGTTAATTAAATTTCGATAATTAGAGAGAGTATTATACCGGGACTTTTCTTAATCTCCCGGCATATGCTGTCAAAGTAACGGAGTCCTTTTTCCGTACCGAACCAAAACTGCTTGTATATTATCAATGGAAACTTGTACTATACAAGTGGTTATTTGTATGTTACAAATACGTTCATTATTTACAGGAAATCTGTAAGAATAAGTACCTTTGAGATATGAGCTCAACTTCAACCCCCAGTCACATTGGCCGAAAAATAGGCCGCATACGCGAACTCCGCGGCATTAAGCAGGAAACACTTGCCCAGGAATTAGGTGTAAGCCAGCAAACTGTTTCTAATATAGAGAGGAGCGAAACTATTGAAAAAGGCTTATTGGTGCAGGTGGCTAAGATTTTGGGTGTTACGCCGGAGGTAATTGAGAATTTTGACGAGGATAAGGTGATTAATTTCTTTAATAATTTTCATGACAGCAGTGCCGGAACGTTTGGTAATGGGGGGACTCTTAATCACCATTGCACCTTCAATCCCCTCGACAAACTCATTGAGGTTTACGAGGAAAACAAGAAACTATACGAACGCTTGGTTCAAGCTGAAAAGGAAAAGGTTGCATATCTGGAGCAACTCTTAAAATCGAGGGAATAGAACCGCTTAGCACATGAACACTCAGTGTAGGATTTAATATCTATATAATGGCGCGATTTAAAACTTTATCCTTTTTTCTTCTGATCGGTACCTTAGCCTTTTCAGGATGCAATACGGCACACAAGCTTGCCGTGAATCAAATGCATTACAATCAGGATGTGGAAGTAAAAATTGAAAGGATGGTAGAGCAAAGCGGACAAAGCACCTGGGGGGGAACAGCTACCCGGATACAGGCGTATGTTCCACCCGTTGGCCATAATTTCAAGACACTAACCATTCGCCTGATCAATCATTCCTCAGAAGATCAGGAAATTGATTTTGCAAAATTCTATCTTGTGAAGCCGGATAAGAAGATTATCTATCCTCCGACCAGAATTTACGTAAATTCAAAAGTCTTCGTTATTGGAGCAAGAGAACATCTTACACTAAAAGCCAATGACGAAGTTACCAGGAGAATGATGTTTGCATTTCCGAAGAAAGAACGGCCTGAATATATTCAGATAGACGAAACTATCTATCCAATAAACTATCAATAAACAAGTTTGCCCGCTTCTAACCGGGTCATTTTAAAATATCGCAGATAGAATATTATCTTTCCTATAAGGAAGAAAAGCGTCATGGAAAACAAAGAAGTGCAGGGATTCCTTTCAAATAATGAATATCACGCCAGCTGAAGGCGATCACGGTGCCTGCTTTCCCGGGAACGAGGCCAATGGTCCAGGTACTAATTCTCTCATTTTGATTTAATGTTAAGGTTGAACCATCATACTCAAAAGCAAAAAGCTCCTTACCATAAAAAGAGAAAAAGACGGATGAAAGTTTATAAAAACCCTTAAGATTGTCTGACAAATCCCTTACCAGTACCTGATGTTATCAGGGTCTCGTCAGCATCTTGTTAGCATCATGTCAGACTCTCGTCAGACTAAAGTCTGACATGATCCTGACATGATGCTGACGAGATGCTGACATGACGTGGTACTGGTAAGGGTTTTATCTGAGATTTGTTAGACAGTGGACAGTTAGACAGTGGACAGTTAGACAGTGGACAGTTTGATACTGGTCAGAACGTAAACACCCAACCATCCAACCATTGAACTTTGAAACAAATTCCTTAACTTTGATATGATAACTATTTAAGACTATGCGGACACTGAATATTGAAATATCAGACTTTGAATATGAAAAGCTTGGCATTAAAAATGACCAGCTTTCGTTTACAGACTTTGTGGATATAATAAGCCGTGAAATAAACAGGCAAAATCTTAGAAAATCGGTCGAACTGGCAAAGCGTTATGGACTGTCGGATATAACCTTAGACGAGATTTCAGCAGAAATAAAAGCCATTAGAAATAATGCGGCTCATTCTTGATACCAATGTGCTTGTATCAGCATTAATACAGCGAAGCTATCCATACCTTAAATAGATGATATGAACTCTCAATAACTATTATCAGATATCCAAATGCCCAGCCTCCACTTCATATCCCAGAAATATTGCTGCCTGTGTGCAGAAATTACTGGCCGATTCCGTAGTATAAAATTTAAATTCGCCGCCTTTTGAGCAAAGCACTTCGATTTCGGGATGTCGGGTTAAATAATCCTTTAGACTTTCTGCCACCAATTCACCCTGGGAAATCACAGCTATGTGCGGCGGTAAGAATTGGCGAATTTTTTCGATCAGCAGTGGATAATGCGTACAGGCGAGGATAATAGCATCGGTGTCAGGCGCTTTTTGAAGCAGCGCTCTTAAATTCTTTTTAACGAAATAATCAGCTCCGGGAGAATTATATTCGTTATTCTCTACAAGGGGCACCCACATCGGGCAGGCCTCCTGTGTCACCTTTACTTCGGGAAAGAACTTTTCAATTTCGATGACATATGATTCTGAGGCAACGGTTCCGGGGGTTGCCAAAATGCCTACATTTCCGGTTTGAGTATACTGCCCAACGACCTCTGCGGTAGGCCTGATCACTCCGAGCACCCTGTGTAATCCGGGAATATGGGGAAGATCGTTTTGCTGAATGCTTCTGAGCGCTTTGGCAGAGGCCGTATTACACGCCAGAACCACCAAACGACAGCCCATATCAAATAATTTCTGCACACATTCAAGCGTATAGCGATAAACCGTTTCAAACGACCGGTTTCCGTAGGGTACGCGCGCATTATCACCAAGGTAGATGTAATTGTATTGAGGCAGTGTTTTTACGATCTCTTTAAAGACTGTCAGTCCGCCGTAACCTGAATCGAATATACCGATGGGGGCGCTTTCTGTTGTCATATCCGCATATACATTTTTCATTATCCTCCCAAGCCTCCAACCATTCCAAACACAATGATACCAAGAACGATGAGTGTAATCCCTACATATAAATAATCCTTCTCAAGAGCAAAGGCAATGGCAGAAAAGAAGATCCGCAGAATTGGCGTGGCAAGCAGAACCACTACTCCAAGCTGAATGATAGCCTGACCGCTCAATGAAAATACTCCTTTTAAAATACCCGGCATGTGGCGGAGATTTTCAGGCGCACCAATAAACTCTGTATAATGAGGAACACCGGCACCATGCCTTATCAGGTAGATAATACCTCCGATAAATGCGATAATGCTTGATGTAACTACTCCTGCACGCAATAATTTTCCTACAAGTGAAGCAACATCCCTGTCGTTATTAAATGAGCGAAAAATATTTTTCATAATTTACCCATTAGTCCGTTATATATCATTTCGATTGCCAGAAAACCAATTACTATGCTAAACAGAAGACGGAGCTTTTTAGTGCTTGCCCCCACCAGTATTTTGGAACCGGTAAATGATCCTGCCAATACCCCAATTACTACCGGCATGGCAATACCAGGATCAATGTACCCACGCTGTAAATACACTACCGCACTGGCAGCGGCCGTTACCCCAATCATAAAGTTACTTGTTGTGGTACTCACTTTAAAAGGTACCCGCATAATGGTGTCCATTGCCAGAACTTTAAGAGCTCCTGAACCAATACCAAGAAGTCCGGAAAGAACACCGGCGACTGTCATCAGAGAATAACCTCCCAGTACATTGTTTACTTTATATTCTACCGTCCTGCCACCTGCGGGATAACTGCCGTTTAGCTTAAGCTTACGCGCTAAATAACTTTTTTCTTCTGTTTCGGGGACTTCATTTTTTTTTCGCAGTGACATAAAGGCTGAGAACAGCAACACTATTCCGAAGATGATGGCCACTATATGAGTAGCGGTGTAAACAGCTATCAGGGCTCCGATAATTGCCCCTGTAGTGGTGGCTATTTCGAGAAACATCCCGATGCGGATATTGGTGATTCCTTCCTTGATATACGCAGCGGCAGAACCCGATGAGGTTGCAATGGAGGCTACCAGGGCAGATCCGATGGCATACCTGATGTCTACATTAAAAATAAGAGTGAGCAGCGGGATAAGCACTACCCCTCCTCCAAGGCCTGTAAGCGACCCCAGTAATCCTGCTGCAAAAGCGCCTGCAAGCAGGATGAGGGTGAAGAAAAGTATCGACATAATTATAAGCTGCAAAAGTAGATAAATCGGCCGCCAAACTGAAAGATATTCTGTTAAAGCTTTTGAGATTCCGGTCAAATACCTCTCTATAAACCTTATCCCGGTTTACAGGCCGGTCTCCTGGATTATTTCCTGATCACCGGAAAGGATTTTATGAGCCGCCCTTACTATCTCTCCGGGAGTAATCATAGGTACCGGGGATGAGAAACACTTTTCATTTGCAAAACGGATCACTTCATTTCTGCTTTTGATTTCGCCGGGGACTTCAAATTGCAGGACTTTCCCGGGCACTTTCCATGGAAAATGCTGCGGATTTGTACGCGCATAGAGTACAATTACGGGAGTAGCGGTTGCTGCGGCAAGATGTACCGTTCCGGTGTTTACAGAGATAACAAGGGGCGCTTTTTTAATGAGCAGGATAAATTCTTCCAGATCCAGATCGCCTGCCAGAGAAAAAGCATTCTCACCTATTCCCTCTCTCAGCTTATCGGCCAATGGCTTTTCAGCGAGTGCGCCTGTTATCAGTACCTGGTGGCTATTTGCCAGAGCGATACCTGTTTCAATCCAAAGGTCCGCAGGGTATTCGCGCTTTTTCTCGCTCACACCCGGATGCAGGATCAACAAGGGGCGTAAAATATTAATACCTTTTAAAGAAAGCTTCTTGCTGAGTGCAGGCCAAAGGCGGTTATTTACAGAAACAGAAAGTTTTTCATTCGAAGTGCAGGCACCGATATACGCTGCCAGGTCAAGGTCCCTCCTTACCTGGTGCTTTATTTCTGTATAAGGTTCCGTATCGGGCACCCAGTCGGTAAGAAGTTCATAAGGATTTTCCCTGCAGTAAGCCAGTCGTTTGGGGATTTCCGCCAGATAGGCCAGCATAGCGGCTGGAAGGGGATTCTGGCTGTACACTGTAAAAATTACCGCAGCATCGAAATTCTTTGAGCGGACACCGGCAATAATTTCATTAAAAGAATCTGCATGAATAGTCTTTTCAGCCTTTATCCATGGAAGATCGTAAACCATTACTTCATCAATTTCGGGAATCATACGGGCTGCGCCTGCTGCCATTGAAGAAGTAAGTACTGTAATGCGGGCACCGGTACTTTCTTTTAAAGCCCGTATTGCAGGCACCGTCATCAGCAGATCGCCCATATTGTCGGGACGGATACAGAGTATATTTTCACAATCTTTCCAGTTGCCTTTTAACATAATGATAATTGCCCTTAAGGGGCGCAGATAGCTAATGGCGTATTATGTTCTTAATATAAGTAGTGCAGCCTCATCGATGGTTTTCAACATATACTCCGGAATACGGTCGGGATTGATATGCCATTCAGTCTCGTTTCCGTTGTTAATTAAAACAGTCCGGCTTCCTGCTTTTTTTCCGGCTTCCATATCATTAAGGATATCCCCGATCATCCAGGATGATGAGAGATCAATATTTAGATCGTTTGCTGCCTTAAAGAACAACCCGGCTTCGGGCTTCCGGCAATTGCAAACAATGCTGTATTCTTTAACTATCCCTTCAGGATAATGCGGACAATAGTAGAATCCGTTGAGTACTATCTGCTCATCCAGCAATAAACTGCTTATTTTAGTCTTTACACCGGCAAGAGCTTCTTCTTTAAAATAGCCCCTGGCAACTCCGGACTGGTTGGATATGATGATAATCAGATATCCCTTGTCCTGAATCTGCCTGAGGCCATCAGCAGCATCTGCCTGCAGAGTTATCAGGGCGGGGTCAACATTATAAGGGATATCAGGGATCAGTGTCCCGTCTTTATCAATAAATACAGCCTTGTTCATTTTTATGAATTATGGCCAGGAAGTTTCCCTGAACGGAATAACCAGCAATTCTGGGATGACAGTATCCGTATCGTTTAATAACAGATGCTTAATTTGTGCCGCTACATTGGCCGGATCCTGCAAAACCCCGGGGTCTATATCCGGGAAACGATCAAGCAGAAAGGGAGTACGCATGCCTCCGGCAATTAAACCGGTAACTTTAACATTAACCTTACGTGCTTCTGTAAATAATGCCTGGGTAAAACCGCGCAGGCCCCATTTGGTTGCATGATAGACGGAGGCTTCTGTCCAGGCCCGTAACGCAGCGGTAGATACGATATTAATAATATATCCGCTGTGCTGCTCTGCCATTACTGCCAGGCCGAACTTAGCCGTTAAAAATGGCCCGCGCAGGTTAACCTTCATTGCACTGTCCCATTCTGAAACCGATAGTTCTGCTATTGGCTTAGTAAAGTCAATGCCTGCATTATTAATAAGCACGTCAAGGCTTCCGTAATCCCTTTTAATCGAATTTATTACATCTTCAACACTTTTTTCCTCACTGAGGTCAAGGCGTTTAAATTCAGCTTTAAAATTTTTTTTCTGAATTTCAGCAGCAGTTTGCTCAGCCTTTTCCTGCTGGATATCACCGATGATAACGGCAGCACCAGCTTCGGCCAGGGTAACGCAAATTGCCTTTCCGAGGCCCTGGGCTCCTCCTGTTACTAAAACTACTTTTCCGTTTAAGTTTTCCATTTTTATTTGTTAGCGATTAGCTGTTAATTACTCTTACGCCGCCTGGCTCTTCTTATTCAGTTTCATCTGTGCCTGCAGGTCAAGAGACGATTGGTAGGCAGGCATCAGTACACGTTCATACAGGTTACCGGTCATTTTTGCAATGTTCTCCCAGGTAAACATAGCATTGACACGTTTGAGTGATTCTTTCTGCATTTTTTTCATAAGAGACTCATCTGAAATCATTTCTATAACTCTGGATGCAAGAGCCTCAGGGTTATTGGGAGGAACAAGGAATCCTGTTTTCCCATTGATAACACTATATTTTATGCCTCCAACATTTGAACCGATCACAGGTGTGCCGCATGCCATGGCTTCCAGGGGGGTAATTCCGAAAGGCTCATACCAGGGGGTAGTAATGAAGATATCTGCAGCGGCATAATAATATTTAAGGGCATCACGGTTGCGGCGGCCAACAAAAGTTACAGAGGAATCAACTCCTTTTTCCTCAGCAATAGCCTGAAGTCTCGCTATTTCAGGACAGCAACGGGGGTCGGGAATATCCGTTTCTCCGCCAACAATAACCAGTCGTACCGGTTTATTCGTTTCTTTTACACATTCAAGGCTTTTGATCACATTATCCACTCCTTTTCTTGGAACCATTCGCCCCAGTTGCAGAAGTATATGTTCATCATTATTCAGGTTCAGGCATTTCCTTGCTTCTGCCTTATCTATAGGATAGAATTCTTCGGGACTGAAGCCACATGGAATAACCGTGATCCTCCTTGCCGAAGCGTTATAGTATTCTATCAGGTCTTCACGGTCCTGCGGACATTCGGCGACGATTTTATCTGCTTTTCGTATCGTTTCCTCTTCTATCAAAAGCCTTTCTGCCGGAAATTTATCTTGTTCTTTCTGGTGCACTCTCCTGACATGCCCCAATGCATGGAACGTAACAATAAAAGGAATATCGAGGATCTCCTTCAGGTCGGCAGCAACCTTGGCCGACATGAAAAAATTTGCATGAATGAGATCATACCGGACGCGTTCATGTTCGATAAAAGACAGCATGCTTTCCCTGAACTCGGGCATAAACGGCAGCAGTTCCTCCTTGGGTATAAAACAAACGGGGCCTGCCTTTACATGAATAACCCTTACTCCCGGCATCCAGTTTACAATTTGGGGTAACTCCTCACTATCCCATCGTGTAAAAACATCTATTTCGAATTCTGTACGGGCTAAAAACCTGGCAAGTTCGGCTACATATACATTTTGTCCTCCACTATCTACTCCGCCAAGTGTTGCTAAGGGCGATGCGTGTTCGCTGATGAAAGCTATTTTCTTCTTCATGTAATTATAGGTAAGATGTATTGTAAAACTTTATTTACGCCTCTGTCTCAATCCGGATGAGGCTTTTGCTCTTATCTCTTTCTGCTATAACTTTATTAAAAGTTTCTTCCCAATCACGGGCAAAACGGTTGATATTAAAACGCTCCTGCGCTATTTTCCGGCCTTCATTTCCCAATTGTACGGCGAGTTCATGGTTATCAAGAAGTTCCTTCATTTTATCTGCCAGATAACGGGTATCAGTATGTACATAACCGGAAACGCCATTTTGTATCACTGTAACCAGCTCTGTGGTAGCCATTCCAACTACAGGAACTCCGATCATCATTGCTTCCAGTATGGAAAGCCCGAGACTGGTATAACGGATAGGATTGAAAAAAAAGCGGTACCTGCTGATAAATCCGGGCAGTTGCCCATGCTTTATTTCACCTAAGCCGGGTTCTTCAGATCCCATTCCTACCAGGTCTAAAGGAATATATTTCTTTAATTCGAGGAAAACATCCAGACCAAGCCTTCTCCCCCTTTTCTGAATATTATTTATAACAACTATCCCTTTGTTAAGTTCACCGCTGTAGCTTATTCCCGGATCTGTCACCCCATGATCGATCACCCGGACGGGAGTACGGTTGTTATTCCACATCAGCTTATTGAAGTGGGTTACATGTACCAGCAGGACTTCCGGATCGTCAACGATATGTTTTGTATCGGTGGGAGTTTGCCTCGGAGGATCGTGCTCAAGATAAATTTTGGGTAATTCACGCTGTTCGGCACTTAGTATTTCAAATTGATCGGACTCATAGTTCTTTGCTGACTGGAATAAAATGCAATCCAATTCCAGGTTTTTAACTTCATCTGCAGGAACTACATGAAGATTATCTCCAAAAGGAAAGGTGTCTCCGCGCCCATAATAGCCCTCTGATTTATCGTCTTTTACAGGAATATAGATATCGTAATTACCCAGTGAGAGGTAATAAAGATAACTGCCGTGGATATGCCATGTAAATATCCGCGGCCTTTTTACAGCAGCACGTATAGGTAGAAAATGTAGCATAAGTTTTTCAAAGATTCTTATGCAATAACACTTTCTTAGAAGAACAGTTTTTTATTAAAGCCCGAAATATGTGTTTTTAGTTAGAAACAAGCGTTTCTTCATGGGAAAAAAATGATAAATCATGGAAGTAAGGAGTGCTATAAGGCTATTTTAGCGTCATTTTGTTTAATATTTTTATCTATGAGCACCTGGATAATTCCATCAACCATCCCAACCCTGGGAACATAAATCTGCCTGATCCCAGCCCATTTCATTACTGTCAGATAAATCTCGCAGGCAGGAATAATTACGTCTGCACGATCCTGGTTCAGGCCCAGAACGCTGATCCTTTCTTTCAGAGAGTGCGACCTGAGATGGAGATAAATTTCATTCAGCTTGTTTATATTTAAAGGCTTGCCATCCTTCTCTTCCGAAATCCGGAACAGTTTATTGATATTGCCGCCTGTACCTATCCCAAGCAGGTTTTTATATTGCCGGGTATGATCTTTTATCCATGATTTCATCTCTTCCCAGGTTTCCGGCGAATCGGCATTGTCGAGCATACGGACGGTGCCTACCGGAAAAGATTTAGACATTTCTATCTTACCATTGGCAAAGACAGAAAGTTCCGTGCTGCCCCCGCCGACGTCTATGTATAAATAGTTTTTCTTAAATTCCAGATTTTCTGCTATATGGGTAGAATAAATGATATCAGCCTCTTTATGTCCTTCTACAATTTCAAGTTCTATGCCTGCTTCATTCTTTACCCTTGCCACTATATCGGCTCCATTTTTTGCTTCGCGCATAGCGGAGGTGGCACATGCCATATAATCCTCAACTTTATAAACGTCCATGAGTTGTTTGAAGGCCCCCATCGTTTTAACAAGGTCGTCTGCCTTTTTAGATGAGATACTCTTGTCGAGAAAAGCATCATCCCCCAGTCGTAACGGAACGCGGATCAATGTATTTTTTTTAAATTCCGTATCTTTTCCTTTTTGAATAATATCTGCTATCAGCAAACGCACTGCGTTCGATCCGATATCTATTGCTGCGTATCTCAATTATTGTTTCTTATTTTTAAGGTATGTATAAATGTCGTACTGTGCCCTGTATTGCTTTCCGCTTCGTGTTCTTACGTAGCGGTTATTATTAAACTTATTGATCTCCCGCGCTTTCGTATTGTCGTTCAACTGAATGGAAATAATATCAGAGATCTCCTGCTTTACATAAGGATCGAGAACAGGGAAACCAACTTCTACCCGGCGATCAAGATTACGGGTCAGAAAGTCTGCGGACGAAAGATAAATTTTCTCGTCCCCCCCATTTGTAAAAATCCAGATCCTGGCATGTTCCAGGTATTTATCGATAATACTGATCACTTTTATATTTTCACTTAATCCCGGGACTCCGGGAATCAGGCAGCACATGCCTCTGATAATCATCTGGATCTTTACCCCTGCTGCACCTGCCTCATATATTTTATCGATCATTTCTTCATCAGCGAGGCTGTTCATTTTTAAAATAATCCCCGCGGGTTTACCTGCTGAAGCATTCCGGATTTCCCCGTCAATAAGCGCGTAGATCTTCTTTCTTGTTTCAAGCGGAGATACAATGAGATATTTATAGTCGTTATAAAAAACCTTTTTCTCTAATCCCTTAAACAACTTTTTAAGTTCTTTTGCAATTCCCTGATGGGTGGTAAACAGGCTATGATCGCAATAAAGGTTTGCGGTCTTTTCATTAAAATTGCCAGTGGCCAGATTGGCATAATACACTGCTTTCCCCTTCTCTATCCGGGTAATTAAACAGATCTTGGAATGTACTTTGTAGTCCAGTAATCCGTAATTAACAAAAACGCCCTCTTCTTCCAGCCTGTTTGTCCAGTAGATATTATTTTGCTCGTCGAAGCGGGCTTTCAGTTCTATGAGGCAGAAAACTTTTTTCCCGTTCTTTGCGGCATTGATCAGTGCATTAATGACCCTCGAATTCTCTGCGAGCCGGTAGAGGGTAATATGGATCTCGGTTACCTTCGGATCGATAGCCGCCTCGCGTAAAAAGTGAATGATGTAATCAAAAGACTGATACGGCAGATTGATCAGGTAATAGCGTAAAGCAATCTGACCGAAAATGCTTTTACCAAGATCGAGATCAGGAACTTCCAGGGGCTCCCTTCTTGGATATTCCAGCTCCTTTCTTCCAATATTAGGGAAATTTATAAAGTCCTTGAAATTATGGTACCGGTTGCCCGGTATTAATCCGTCGGCGGTAAGATCAAGTTTATCTACAAGATATTTAAGCATTTCGGGGGGTATATTGCTATCATATAACAACCTCATAGGCTTCCCCTTTTTACGTTTCAGAAGGCTTCGGGTCAGTGCGTCTATAAATTTCTCGCTAACAGTTCTGTCGAGCTCGATTTCTGCGTCGCGGGTAAGCTGTACGGAGTATGCTTCTACATTCGGGTAATCAAAAATGAAAAAAATATCCTTTAGGCAATACCTTATAATATCATCAAGAAGAATAATAAATTTAAGATCGTTTGTTTCGGGCAGCTCAATAAACCGCTCCAGGCTTTCTACGGGTATCTCGATAAGGCTGTATTTGAGTTTTGCCTTTTTATCGTCACGGCTTAACCTCACAAAAAAATAAATAGCACGGTCTTTCAGTTCAGGAAAAGGCTTACCTTCGTCAAGCATTACAGGTACAAGTGTGGAGAGCAGCTTTTCACGGAAGTATTTCCTCAGAAATTCTCCCCTTTTAACGTTCAGTTGATGTTCATTTATGATGAAGATCTTTTCCTTTGCAAGCTCCTGAATAATTTCTTTTTCATAGAGATCGTCGAATTTACGTTCCTGCTTTACAACAATCTCTTTTATTTCCTTAAGGATCTTTTTAGGATTATATCCCAGTTGCTCTTTGGCCCTGGTATTAATATTTGCCAGCCTGCTTAACGTTGGTACCCTTACGCGGTAAAATTCGTCAAGATTAGAAGAAAAAATTGCCAGGAAATGGATACGTTCTATCAGTGGAACCGTTTTATCTGCGGCTTCCTGCAATACCCGTTCATTGAAATGCAACCAACTGATCTCTCTGTTTGTAAGCAGTATCCTTTGTCTGGACATGTGTATAATTAAGCAGCCGGCATTAGCACCGGAATTACAAAGCTGCGTATATTTTTGTTAAGTTAATATTAAATAACCTGATTACTGTTAAGTAATATTTTAAACTGTTTAAAGAGCAAAGTGTTCTTATTAAAAATAATATGATCTGATCAGGAGGCAGCAATGTTATTCTGGTCAGTGCCGATGAAATACTTTTTTCAATAATTCATTTAATATTTATAGCTAGATTTCCTGATAATAAATAATATCAAACATTATAACTCAAATTCAGCGACATGCCTTCTTTCGACATTGTAAGTAAAATAGATTCTCAGACATTAGATAATGCCATTAATAATGCAAAAAAAGAAATTCTGAACAGATATGACTTTAACGACTCTAAAAGCAGTGTAGAACTGGATAAGAAAACTAATGAAATTACCATTATCACAGAGAATGATATGCGGTTAAAAGCTATTCAGGACTCCATTATCTCGCGGATGGTTAAACAGCAGCTTGACCCGGGTTCCCTTGATATGGGCAGGGAAGAATATGCCTCCGGAAATATGATCCGTAAAGAGATTAAAGTAAAAGAGGGAATTGATAAGGAAACGGCTAAAAAGATCGTTAAAAAGATTAAAGACAGCGGCCTTAAAGTCCAGGCTTCAGTTATGGACGAACAGGTAAGGGTGCAGGGTAAAAAAACAGACGATCTTCAGGCCGTTATTTCATTATGCCGGACAGAGGATTTTGGCCAGCCCCTGCAGTATATTAATATGAGAAACTGAATTGGTTGCGGGTTGAAGGTTTCCAGCGATTTAACAAAAATTGATTTAGATATACAACACACTTTTCTAGCTGATAATCATAGAGTTGGAAATGTGTTGTACAGTTTATGGGTTGAAGGCCCGGGGCTGCTGGTTGAAGGGATATTATACGTTATATACAATGAGTTATGGACACATCAGCATTTGCTCCTGTCATTCGGCCGCGAGGAAACTTTCAACCCGCAACCTTCAACTTACAACTTACAACTTACATATGAAAATAAAAACTGCTTTTGAACATGATCAGGAGATACCGCGGCCTTATACCTGCCTCGGACCCAATATCAGCCTGCCTTTGCAATTTGAAGACCTTCCTGAAGGAACAGAAAGTCTGGTACTGATCTTTGAGGACGTTGATGCTACACCACGCCCCTGGACACACTGGATGGTTTTTAACATCCCTCCCTCTACAGTTAAAACAGATGAGGGAACAATTCCTCAGGGAGGCGTTGAGGGACTGGCAAATAATCATAGTTTCGGGTACGAAGGGCCATGTCCCCGGTACTTTCATGGAACACATCATTATTGGTTGCGGCTTTACGCCCTCGACAGGATGCTTGATCTTCCGGCAAATTCAGAAAGGGAGAATGTGGAACAGGCAATGAAGGGACATATCCTTGATCAGGCAGAATTGCTGGGCTTGTGCACAAGACCTGAAGAACTTGAATAATTAAAATATCTGGCTATAAATTAAGCATTTACGAATCGAAGAAAGCTTTCAGCGCTGAAAGCTGACCTCCCCGGGGGATTTCATTTTTGTATTGCCTGGCCTGCGGGTGCTGAAAGATCGTCCCTAAATACCTGCTCCATTAAAATGGAAAAAGTAAGCACATCTGAATAGGTCTTCAACCAGATACAGATATAACGGAAGACAAAGAAGAGGTCTTAACATTAAAAGCCTCTTCTTCCTGTTTTTTCAGTCAGCGCTCAGGCTTCCGCACCGACAGGTTTTCTGTAAGGCTTTAGCAGATATCCTTTAGCTACACCTATAAACACATCAACCTGTTGCTTTTCCCATTCGAAATCTCTGTTAAGTTCGGCTGCAAGCAAAGCAGCTACTGCAGCAGCCATATCAATAGCAGCCTGGGCATCCAGAAATAAGGCCCTTACCCTTCTTGCCAGTACATCCTCCACAGTCCTCGCCATTTCATGACGTACAGCCCATATTACTTCTGCTTTCATATAGGGCATATCCGGGTGAAGCCTTTGCTTCCACAGCGGGTTTTCTTTTATAAGGTCTAAAAGTTCCGCCCGGTCACTTCCATATACGTATAAATGATCGGTAAAATCAATTGTCTTCTTACTGCCATGAATCGGAAGATCTTTAGTCTTACATGGCCGGGGAGTAAGGTTACACGTTTTTATAGCCCTGTCTATAGTATCTTCTCCCATTCTTCTGAATGTAGTCCATTTACCACCGGTTATCGTGATCATACCAGATTGTGATACTATGATCTTATGACTGCGGGAAATTTCTTTGGTCTTTGCCGAATCGCCCTGGGGAGCCGCCAGTGGACGGAGTCCGGCAAATACACTAAGAACATCTTTGCGGGCAGGCGCTTTCGCAAGATACCGGGCTGAAGTGCGCAGAATAAACTCAACCTCCTCATCGAGAGCTTTAGGCTCAAGGCTATGCTCATTTAAAGGAGTATCAGTTGTGCCTACAACCAGCTTATCATGCCATGGCACAGCAAAAAGGACCCGTCCATCGTCAGTCTTTGGGATCATAAGGGCATCGTTCCCATTCATAAAAGATCTATCGAGAATGAGATGAACTCCCTGGCTCGGCCTTACCAACGGCTTATGTCCCGGCTCGTCCATTTTAAGTAAATCGTCTACAAAAACGCCTGTAGCATTTATAACAGACTTGCCTTTAACATTATAAGTTTTGCCACTTTCCATATCCTTTACAACCACCCCGGCTACCTTATTCTGATATTTTATCAGACTGGCAACATTAAAGTAATTAAGGGTAATGGCGCCCTTCTCAACGCAGGTCTGAGCGAGATTTACCGCAAGCCTTGAATCATCAAATTGACCATCGTGATAAACAACCCCTCCATACAAGCCGCTCTGCCTGATAGTGGGGATCCTTCGGATCACTTCCTTCCTGGAAATATGTTTTGAATGCCCCAGACTCAGTTTACCCGCAAGTAAATCGTATAATGTTAATCCAATAGTATAAAACGGACCACCCCACCACTCGTAATTCGGAATAATAAAAGACTCGTTTTTCACCAGGTGAGGTGCGTTCTTAAGCAACAGCCCCCGCTCATAAAGAGCTTCCCTTACGAGGCCTATATCGCCCTGGGCCAGATATCGTACACCGCCGTGTACCAGCTTCGTGCTGCGGCTGGATGTTCCTTTTGCAAAATCCGCCTGTTCAAATAGTACTGTTTTATATCCTCTGGAAGCTGCATCTAAGGCCGCTCCTAACCCTGTTGCTCCCCCCCCCACTACTATTACATCCCATACAGTTTCAAGTCCTGAAATTTTTTGGATAAGATCATCCCGTTTAATATTATTCATGTTTATGTTCCGGTTTAATATTGTCTGAATATAAATATATTCAAAAGTAAAAAATAACAAAACGAAATAAAAGAAAAATTTAAAAATAATATGTCGGAATATTTACAGCACTATTTCCGGAACTATTTCTTTTCATGGAGTCACCTGATGCAGGAGCAAGGCATACAAGACTATATAAAAAAGATATAAAGCATTAAGCCACCCGGTTTGCCTGAGACATAACATTATAAACTGAAATATGTATGTGTTAAATTTGTGATAGATTTATAACTTTATAGTGAAAATAAAATTCAGATTATATTAACATTAAAGCTTACATAATAAGCCAATTAACATACTTTTAACCTGGTCAAATTAAATTAAATGATAAGTATAACTGATCGACATCAACTGATATTAAAAAAGCTAAAGGAAAACGGGCATGTAAATGTACAGGACCTGAGCGCTGAAATGAACGTTTCGGATGTAACAATAAGAAAGGATCTGAAACTTTTGGAAGATAAAAATCTTTTATTCAGAACACATGGCGGAGGGTCTGTTAAAAACCCCTATGCCAACGACCGTCCTGTAAACGAGAAAGAACAGATCTTCAGGGAGGAAAAGCAAAAAATTGCAAGAGAAGCAGCAAAAATGATAGGGAGCCATGATTCTATCATTATTGCATCGGGAACAACAGTGCTTGCGGTGGCAAGATGCATTAACCCGGCCACACACCTCACCGTGATCACTTCTGCTCTTAACGTAGCACTCGAACTCTCGCTGAGGCCGAATGTTGAGATCCTGCAATTAGGCGGACAGCTCCGTCAAAATTCATCCTCTGTTGCAGGCCCATATGCCGAAGAGTTATTAAAAGATGTAACATGCGGGGTTTTATTCCTCGGAGTGGATGGTATTGATCTAGAATCAGGACTAACAACAACCAGTCTTATGGAAGCCCGTCTAAATCAGAAAATGATGGAAGCGGCACAGGTGACTGTTGTTGTAGCAGACAGTTCCAAATTTGGAAGACGGGGCTTAGGGAAAATTTGCAGCATTGATAAAATCCAGCATGTCATCACAGATAGCGGGATCTCTGAATCGATGAAACGGGCCCTGGAAGAAAGCGGCATTAAAGTTACGGTTGCAGAGTAAGAGGATCAGCAGTTAAATATCAGGGAATACTTAACTGCTGACGAAGGCGGGTTGAGATTTCCTGCTTCCCTTTTTTAATCAACGTAGTGTACTTTTTCATTATTTACCATTTATCTTATTAAATAAATCAGGGTAGTCGGAAATAATCCCGTCAACTCCCATCTTCATTAACGAGCGGATTGCATCTTCTTCGTTCACCGTCCATGGAATTACTTTAATATTACGCTGATGGCAGGCGTCAACCATCTCTTTAGTTACAATTGAAGACTCCGGGCTATAGACAGCGGGATTAAAACCAAGAGATTTTAAGTTCTGCGCAAGTTCTCCGGTTTTTTTGTCGACCAGATAAGAAAGCCTTACCCGGGGATAAAGGCGATGTATAATTTGCAATGGTCTTATGTCAAATGACTGAATGATGGTGCGGTCAATGAGATTTTTTTGCTTGAGTACTCCTATAACGAGGTCAACAAATTCCTGTGGTTCGGGATGATACACGTTATCATTTGCCTTATTTGATTTGATCTCCATATTGTATTGCATCTTCCTTCCTTTTGAAGCAGCATAAGCCCCGGCAGAATCAATAAGCGCTGTTAACAGCGGTTTTACCGCAGCTACCTTTTTCTGACGGGGAAAATCAGGGTGCGGTTTTAATCCTACATCATATTTTCTGATACTATCATAGGTCATAGAATAAAGAAGAGTTTTTCTGGCCTGCTGGGGGGTAAGATACCCGCCGGAGGGAGTGGTAGAAAATAAGTTATGAAAATAAGAGTCGTGAGAGACCACTACCTTCTTATCCTTCGATATCTGAAGATCCAGCTCGAGAGTTGTTGCATTGAGGTCTATTGCATTTTTCATGGCTGCTATTGTATTTTCAGGCATTAATCCCCTTCCACCCCGGTGCGCTTCAAAATCAAAAACGGAAGGTTTAGTGCCTGAAGAGGCCGGTTTGCGCGAAGAGCAGCTCATCAAAATACTTCCGACTGCAAGGAAGATGTAAATACTTGTGTTCTTCATAATATATTTAGCTATTTAGCGGGTAACTTCAGATTCGTATTTTTTACCAAAGCGATCGGTAGCCACAACCTTAATTGTTTTTACTTCCGTCGATGCATGTACAAGAAAGAGGTGATTTGTTTTATGCGGTTCTATCCACGCACGTCTGTCGGCAGGTAGTTTATCACCTTTATATAGTATCAATGAAAGCGGATCAAATCCCTTAACCTGTTCCGGAGCTCCCATGTATTTATCGTCGGCCCACCACTCCACTTTCCATTCAGGATCCCAGTTCCAGACATTAGCTATTACGCGTGTCTGGCCATTCAGATCTTCAATATTAACGCTTAACTGATAATCCCGGTCATGGCCGGTTGATTTGTAATGCCATTTAAGATCATTGCCGTCAACTTCATAAACGCCGTAACCACGGGGTGTGCCATCGCCACATACCGGTCCTGTCCACCAGGCTCCGCAAACGGTTCCGTGATTATGCTCAAAAATCTCGTTCTTAATAGTATTGATATTATAATGAGTATGTCCGGACATAATATGAACATTTTTGAACGAAGCCAGCAAAGCATAGAGATCTTCGTTGTTTTTGACGGCATTATGTACGGGAATATGAAGGCAGATAATAATCAGAGAATCTTTTCCGACATGTTCAAGATCAAGCTTTAACCAGTCCAGTTGCTGCTGTGTAATATAGCCATCATAGTTTCTTTCCGTTCCCAGATACCTTACGTCATCCAGAACTATATAATGCGCCCTGCCCCTGTTAAACGAATAGTAAGTTGGCCCATACAGACTTTGAAATGTATCATCCGAGCTTTCATCACCCCCTTTATTATAATCCATGTCGTGGTTGCCAAGAGCCTGAAAAAATGGGATATTCATTTTTTCTACCGCCTCGTTATACTGTCTAAATAAAGAATGGTTATCCCAGACCAGGTCTCCGACACTTATGCCGTGTATTAAAGCTCCCGCTCCAAGCGACTGAACAAACTGCTGTACATCGGGAACTGAAGTACTCAGCATCTGGCCGACATCGTTGTTGTCTTTAACCTGGGGATCTGCCCATATGATAAATTGATGACGGGTATCGTCTTTCTTAAGAGGAACGAGATGAAAATCGTAAGGCTTTTTATTATCAGTGATCGTGTGATAAAACCTTGCTATACTTTTCTCCCGGGGAAATTCATATCCCGGCGGAACTGATACAAATACAAATTGTGCCTCCTTGTTATAAGGGAGTTCATAACGGCCGTCAGAATTAGTAAAAGCCACACTAAACCCATCGGAGACTGTTACTCTTTTCAGCTTTTTATTGCCAGCCGTTACAGTCCCACTGATCTTCTGTACGGAGGCAGCAGCAAATAAGTTGCCGGGTTTAGAGGAAAATACAAGTCCTCCTGAAATCAGTGAAACTGTCTTAATGAAAAATCTTCTGTTCATTTTTATTTAATCTGAAAAATCATGAAAGGGGTTAATTTATGCCAGGTAACTTCTTCATTTCATTGTAATAACTTATATAAGAATTATATAAACTACTATAGTTTTTAAGCATTAAAAGGGTTTCATTATTATTACGCAACGCATTGGTGGTATAGTTATGGCTTCCGGTGGCAATAATTGTACACTGTTCTCCTTTATACTTCCCCTCAATGAGCAAAAACTTAGAGTGGATATTGGTTTTTGAGATGTTATATATCTTTATAAACGCTCCTCTCGTTTGCATATTTTTAAGCACTGTTTGCACTTCATCGTCTATTTTGTCTTTTACCACCACCTCAACTTTTGCACCGGAGGATAATAAATCGCTTAATTTATTTGCTACATTAATTCGTGATACCACCCAATCAGACATACCAACACGAATGGTTGCTGTAGCGGGATCTGTAATATTATTAAGAATTTCAATAATCGTGTCGTCTCCATATGAAGCGCCATTCCTTCTCTTAGGGAAGAAGAAGGCAGTTATTCCATCAGTAGTGCCGTTGTATTCCCGGTAATAAAAATCTTCCATGTCGCCGGAAGCCTTAGCTCTCACATCATTCCAATAAGTGAGGTATGCATTATAGAGTCCCTCATTACTCAGGGTTACGGCATCCTGTATTTTTTTGGAATCATCAACTGTGAAATTATGCGACGTCTGAAATATAACATTTGCAGCTTTGCCCTGATCCGTATTAAGTTCGGAGAACAGGACGAATTTATTATGGCTGATAGAAGACGTATTCACATCATTGGTAACTACAACTACTTCGGAACCGGCCTTAATAGAACTTTTCAACGACGTTATAGCTGATGAATTTTGTAAAATAGTCTCATCTACACTCATGTCAATCAGAATATGAAGTGCAACACCGCGCCCGGCAGCTCCTTTCAGAGCCCCGATTACCCCACTATGGTCAAAGCCATATACCGATAAGTAAATGCTGGCGTTGTCGGGAGTGGCTTCAATCATACCAATTAGCTTATCCATAATTATCGGCGATGCCTGTGCATTAGAGACTTTTGCTAACTCAGTAAAATAAACGCCAGGGAGATTTACATTGACAGAAGTATCAGCAGGCTGTTTATTAGTATTTTTCTTACAGGAGACAAAGACTAAAAGTACTATAAAAAGATTATAAACAATTTTTTTCATATTAAAATCTCTATCAAAGTATTTAACCTCAATATCCCTGATAAATGGCAAAGTCATCAATACCCAAACGTCCGTTATATATTGTTGGAATACTGGTTGGACCGAGCCCAAGTTTAAAAATCCGGAACCTCACAGGCCCTTTAATATCCATTAGAAAAGTAGCCTGCTTAGGCGCAGTACTTGTACTGGTTGGCAAAGGATCTGATATAATATCCCCCGTTTGGTGCCATGTTACTCCCTGATCTGTTGAATATTCTAAAATGAATGATGATGATGCATCAGTATAATAACACCCATACCAGAAGGTTACTTTTGTCGCTCCATTTGTTAGATCATAATTCATTTGGAGATAACAGGGAGTCGCATCTGTCAGGCCTTGCTGGAAACGTATTGACTGGGTCCCTGAAACAATCCTGTCGCGGCCTGCTGTATTACCTAATAAACACTGCTCCAGCCGCCAGCTCCCGGTTTTAAGATCAATACTTTTCCCTGCGTAGGTGCCTTTAAGGGAGAAGTCAGGCGATTCAAAATCCTCGGGATATCCGGGATAAATAGGGCCGCTGGGATTCAGCATATCACCAATCGTACGTAACCGCAACTGCTGGGTTTCACTATTGGCCATATAAGGAATACCTATAAAAGTCGCACTGGGAGCTATGTTCAGATCTGCAAAAGCTGAATTAGATTCGGTATACAGATTATAAGATGAATTAGCCCCATCACTTATAGTTTTATTACCCGAAAAAGTCTCATTAACAGGAAATGGCGTTACATCTGCAGTAATACTTATCAAAGTATTTTCGTAATTATAAAAGTTCTTAGTCAGTTCCGAAATGGAGACCGGCCGGGTGATTACAGTTTGGTTACTTGATATTTTGTTTACATTAGAACCATTCAACCCGGTAACAATCAAAGGCCCGGCAGATCTGGAAAGAGTTGTACCATTAAGTTCAACTACAACAGAATCGCCCACCACCAGACTAGAAGCAGTAGTCTGATCTAATGCAAGTACAAGACCACGAACAAGACCACGCCACCTGTTCTGTATTACCACATAACCGTCAGGAAGATTATGGGAGGAAGCATCCGAAACGACAATTCCAGCAGTCAGATGGGCTCCTGCCAGCGTTTGAGGCCCGAGCTTAACATCAGCATCTTTATAAGCAGCCCGGACAACATATACAGATGCCATCGGATTCAGTACCCCTTCGGCCGCATTAAAATTCTCTTTAAGACATGACGATAAGCTAAAAACACTTATCAATATAGTCAAAAAATAAAATACCTTTTTCATCTTACATTAAGTTACTAATGAATTAATCGGGTGTATTCCACCATACCTTTATATTGATATCATCACCGCCTATGGCGTTAACAGCCTCCTGATAATTAACGGGATTTGTAGCCTGGGTATTAATAGGATACCTGAACCTGGAAGGCATTTGCCCGTTATTTTGCACACCGGGACCTATTGGAAGCACGGGATGTCTGGTCCGTCTGAATTCAGACCAGGACTGAAAATCGGTAAAGAACAGGGTATAGTATTTCTGAAGCAGAATCTGATCCATTTTCTCATCAAATGATCCTGCATCATTCCATTTAACATCCTCTTTATCCAGATGCCCGGTTGGCATTGCTACATCCCACATTGTAATTGCGCTCTCCACACCTTTATCATAAAAGGATTTGGGAGAACCACTGATGTATTCTTTTAAGGCCGCCTCCGCAAGGATAAACTGCAGTTCAGCATAATTCAGAATATTGCCTAAGCGACGTTCTGATTTCAGAGCACTTAATAATGTCGACATAATTTCAGGCACTTGCCCTGTAGCATATCCACTGGACATCCCTATGTATCCTCCACCAACTGTCGTCGCCCATTTGGTCAGACGGGGATCCTGCCAGGCATTCAGGTTATTAATAAAAAACTCCGTATAACCTTTTCCTCCGCTAAAATCAAGATCACGATAATTCGCAAACTCAGAGATAAGCGGAGTAGTACCACCTATGGGAAGAATAGCAGATTCAGCATTACTCGTAAATACAGGATATTTTGCGCTGTTGGTATTTATAATCTCGTTAATTTTGGCTATGGCACCTGATTCAGCTTTTCCGGAGACACGCAGCAGCAAACGCAAATAAAGCGAATTCCCAAATTTTCTCCAATTTACCGCGAGACCACCATATAAAGGATCAAGAGATTTTTGGTCTTCCGGAAAGTCTGTATTTTCAGTTAACAATGTATTGGCCTCTTCCAGCTTCCTGAAAAGATCCTGATAAATATCTTTCTGTTTGTCAAACCTAGGCTGCACGAGCGCTTCTTTTCCCATATTCGATTGAAAATAAGGCACATCGCCATACATGTCTGTTATCATCGAACTTACCCATGTATCCAGGATGAGACCTATAGCCATAAAAGTTTTATATGCTGGCTGTTTGGTAATATTTGCGCTGGTATACATATCCCTGAAGTTCGTCAGTTGCAGATACCAGTTTCTCCACATGTAGTCAGATTCACTGGGTTTAATTTCATATCGATGAAAATCTCTTGATTCTGAAGTTGTTACATGAACCTGCATCAATTCATTACTTATTCGCAATGCGCGGGTGAGATCGCTGTTGACAACTGCAAGTAAGGCCGGGGCTAAAAGAGCCTCAGGTGTAGCTGCTGCAGTACCATTAGGATTTTTGTTAATTTCTGCAAAATCCTTAGTACAAGATGGGCTGAATATGGTTATTGCCAATGTAACAATCCATATAAAGTTCCTTATATTTTTCATAATTCTATTCTTTATAAACTTAAGTTCAAGTTAATCCCAACAGTTCGGGTAGAAGGAAACTGCGCTATTTCTGAACCCTGGGTAATTTCTCCGTCTGCAAGCGTTCCAAATTCGGGGTCAAACGCCGGCCACTTAGAGAAAACCAGCAAATCCCTTCCATATATACCAATTGTTGCTTTTTGGATTTTTAATCTGCGAACTAATTTTGGAGGCAACGTATAATCAAACCGGGCCTCCCTCAATTTAATATAATCGGTCCTGAACATATTAGCCTCCAGGTTATCTCTTTGAAAATGAGCAAAATAGTAATCTCCAATATTTGTTGCCACTACATCATTTTTGCGGTATGTGCCGTCATCATTCTTAATCACACCATTGCCAATAATTCCATTATACCTTCCGGGAATTGTTTCTTTCAGTTTCCCCTCTTCAGCCAAAACAGCATGGGTAAGAGAATAGGCCCATCCGCCAATCTGCCCGTCAAAAAGGAAACTAAACCCGAACTGTTTATAATTAAACTGATTTCCTAATCCAAACTTCCATTTTGGCACGTAATTTCCCAAATAAAGCAGGGAATCGCCTAATAAAGGATAACCGTTTTCATAAACTATCTGGCCATCAGGAGAACGAACATACCCAAGTCCGTACATATCCCCCAGGCTTCCTCCCGTACGAGCTTCGACAGACCCGCGGCTTCCAAAAACGGTAGTCAGCACTTTCTGATCACCAGGAATGCTGATAACTTTATTGCGGTTTGACGAAAAATTCCCGTATGTTTTCCAATTTAATCCATTTTTCGATTTAAGGGGCGTCCCGTTTATCTGAACTTCCAGACCCTTGTTCTGAATATTTCCTGCATTCACTACCATTAAAGCATAACCGCTTGACAGATCAACGGGACCTTGCACGATCTGATCGAAAGTATTATTCTTATAAACTGAAAGATCTAATCCTATCCTGCTTTTAAATAAACGAACATCGGCTCCAAGCTCAAGACTCCTGGTTCTCAAAGGTTTCAGATCTTCATTAGGGATAACTGTGGGATTGGATAAACCTCCGGGAAAATAAACATCAGAATTATAAGTATAAGACGTTAAGTAGGGGGTTGCTGATCCGCTTCCAACTTCCGCCCATGAAGCCCGAAGCTTGGCAAAAGAAATCGCTTCAGGTAAAGTAAAAGCATCCGACAGAACGGCACTAAGATTAACTGACGGATAAAAGAAAGGTTTCGCACCGGTTGCTATATTCGGGTTAACCAGAGTACTGGTCCAGTCTATACGAGAAGTTATATCAAGATACAGATAGTTTTTATAACTTATAGAGCCAAGTCCGTACAAACCATTCACTGAGTACCGCGAACGATAAGGTCTCGATTCTATATTGAGCTTACTGTTCGACAGATTGAATATGCCTGGAAATAAAAGCTTCTCTGCCCGGTATTCATCTCTCCGGTACCGGTTATTCATTAAACTCCCACCTACAGAAACATTGTAATTAAACAGGGAATTCTTTTTTTCGCCATTATATCTTAGTAAAAAATCACTGTTAATTTCCTGAGTAATAATATCCTGTTCGCGATACATTCCATCAGCGTATTTTTGAGTATTCTTGGGACGCTGCTGAGATCTCTCCTCTGCCATAAAGTCTACGGCGGTCCTTAACATGAGGCTTAATTTCTCGTTAAAATTATAAGTGGCAGATACATTTCCTACTACTCCATTACGCTTGGATTTGTTCAGCATTTCATATGCCTGCAAAAAAGGATTATCCAGCTGTAATGAAAATGGCCTGCGCTGTGTAACGCCTTCCTCTCCCGGAATCCAATAATCCTTAAACCAGTTTATATCCATATTAGGAGTAATACCTCTTATGAAATACATAATTGTTTGGTTATTATATCCGGTTGAAGGTAAATTATCGCTCCACCGGTTGTTATAGCTTATTTTACTGGATATAGATAAATTATCGCTTACTTTATGGTTAAGTTGTAATGCCACTGTATTTCGGTTATAGCCGGTATTTGGCACAATCCAGCTATTAACCATATTGGTGTATGACAACCGCGCTGAAGTCTTTTCTGTACCCCCTGAAACAGTTAAACTATTGGTATATGTCTTTGCTATTTCAAAAAAATCTTTCCTGTTGTCAGGATATGCAACCCAGGGAGTTTTTACAGCCGTACCCGAAGGTATAGCAGTAAGCCGGTACCGGGCGGGATCGTATTGATAATAAAGCTGTCCTTCAAACTTCGGCCCCCAGGCAGAACTGGAGCTATATGTTCTTGCTCCGTCCTCACTGTCTCCGTACGAATAATATAAATCGCCATTAGCTGCCCGGTCTCCCTGACCATATTCATACTGGTAATCCGGCCAGCGGTTAATGGCAGCAAATGCAGTATTGGAATTGAAGGAAATTCCGAGGCCTTTCTGCTGGCGGGCCCCCTGCTTTGTGGTGATTATAACAGCTCCGTTAGCACCGCGGGATCCATATAATGCTGCTGCACCCGGCCCTTTTAATACAGAAACACTTTCAATATCGTCTGGATTAATATCCGCGAGGCTCGATCCAAAGTCAACCGGAGAATCAGCGTCAAGATAATTACCATTACCTTTACCCTGTCCTGTCAATTTGCCGCTGCTGCCACTTATAACCACTCCGTCTACTACAATCAGGGCTTCACTACTGCCAAGCAACGAATTTTCACCACGAAGTATTATTTTATCGGAGCCAACCGGGCCAGAGCCCGATTTAATAATATTCAATCCGGCTACCTTTCCGGTCAATGCATCGGTCCAGTTGTTTGACATAGCCTCAGTAAGGTCTCCTCCTTTTACTGTGGTAACAGAATATCCCAATGATTTTTCTTCACGCTGGATACCAAGTGCCGTCACTACAGCTTCCTGTAACTGGACCGCATCTTCCGTTAACCGAACATTCATTACAGTCTGGGTTTTAACTGGCACTTCCGTCGTTTTAAATCCGATAGCTGAAATAACCAACGTTTCATTACCGGCAACAGAAATTGTAAACTGTCCGCTTACATTGGTCGAGGTTCCTCTCGTTGTTCCCTTTACTCTTACTGAGGCCCCGATAACCGGTAACCCATCAGCCGTACTTTTAACAGTGCCACTGATACGTCGTTGCTGGCCAAAGCTTACCGAAGCTAAGGCAACAAACAGGAGAAATAGTACCAGTTTCAAGCCGATACCTCTCCCTCGTGAGGAGTGTAGATTTATACGCATATTTTATCAGTTTGGTTAATTTATTTATATTGATATTTTGTTCAACTCTCTTTTCCATGTAAAGGCAGTAAATACAATTGCCAGAAGGCATGATGAACTCAGCACAATAAAACCGCCGTCCCAACCCCACCTGTCAACTACATACCCTATAGCGATGTTGGCAAAAACAGCCCCGCCCAGATAGCCGAACAAGCCGGTAAAACCAGCGGCTGTTCCGGCTGCATTTTTAGGTACCAGATCAAGTGCCTGTACACCGATAAGCATTACCGGGCCATAGATCAGGAATCCGATAGTAACCAGGGCAATATTGTCGACCGCAGGATGTCCGGGAGGGTTTTTCCAGTAAACAATCAC
>JAATFW010000118.1 GCA_015654985.1 Sphingobacteriales bacterium
AGACATCGGTACAGAAAGTTTCAGATGCTCCCATCCGGCCATGTTGTCGCCGGTCCAGGTTGCTGCATATCTCTGCCCTCCCAGAAGATTGGCCCTGGTCAGGAGAAAAGGACGTTTGTCAGGGTTCGCTGCCATTATCCCATTTCGGGATGCTTCAATCATTAATCGTCCATATGCATTGTGATATAACAAGTGCGGCCCGGCCGGCAAATTACCTCCCCCTCTGTGAGGGATTTCATAAGGCATCGTACCTAACCTCTGGCCTTCCGGCAATTCACTGTCGTTAATAGCAGGCTCATTCATGTCATTCCAAACACCATCAATACCTTTCCCCAGAAAGTCGCGGTAAAGACCAGACCACCATTGTCTGGCTTTCGGATTTGTAAAGTCTGGGAAAGTACAGTCGCCTGGCCAAACTTTGCCATGATATTCCGTTCCATCAGCTTTTTTTACCCATACATCTTTTGCTGTCCCCGACCGGTATACACTGTAATTGGTATCTACTTTAACGCCCGGATCGATCATGTAAACAGCCCGGAATCCTTTTTTGTGAAGGGTATCATTCAAAGCAGCAGGATTTGGGAAATTTTTAGGGTGAAAAGTAAAAACCCGGTAGCCGTCCATATAATCGATATCCATCCAGATTACATCGCAGGGAATATTTTTAGCACGGAACGTATCTGCAATTTCGCGGACACGTTGTTCTGTCCCGTACGAAAACCGGCACTGATGGTATCCCAATGCCCAGCGTGGAGGCATTTGTATGGTTCCTGTCAATTCGGCCAGGCCCTTCAATACGGCTTGCGGTGATTCCCGGTCGATGATATAAACGCGAAAAAGCGCACCCTCCGTGTTGAATTTAATTTCATTTGATTGAGTAGAGAGCTCCGATTTCCATGTACTGTCGAAGATGATCCCAAATGCCGTTCCATCCCTTCTTATCCCCATCACCCATGGGTGGCTTTGATAGAGCCTTTTTCCCTCTTCCACTCCGTATGCTCCGGTATCTGTATTCCACAGCTTAATAAGCTGACCGTTCCGTAAAAGCGGTCCCGTAACTTCTCCTCCTCCGTATAAACTGATGTCTCCGGAAAGTTTCAGGTATGCACTTGCTTTATTGTTGCTGACAGTAAAACCGGGAATTAAAGACCAGCCTTTAGGAACAACACCTTTTGACCGCGGCTCTTCCTTTAATATCAAAGAGGGAGTTTTATTTTTATCAAATCCTTTCGGTATAAATTCAACTATCCGATCACCTACCAGGGTTGACTTTTGAATAGGTATATCTTGTGCGCTGATATTTGCGACATACAGAATTGCTGTAATGAATACTAGGTTTTTGAAATTCATTTTATTTAGAACATTGGTTTTAATTATTGCATGACCGGATATCCATATTTTCTAACAGCTCTGTGTCCAACGCCTCAGGATTCAACAGTCAGCAACTAAGGTATGTAAAAGCAGAATTAAGCTAAGCGAAAAAAAGGACACTCTTTAAAAAATCTAATGAATTTATTTTCCAAAGGATTATTTACCAATATATTATACTTTTTTTCTTACATTTTTTATCAGAAAAATCTACCGTATTTCTGATAAAATATTGATTTTACACCGATTCTGTTTCGGATGTACCTCTTCAATTGCTCCTCATCTTTAACTATAACCCCCACTATGAATGTACATATTCTAACATAATATAGAGCAGATCAAAACGCCCGACGAAAAGCAAAACGATCAGAGAAGGATCAAAAAGGGAATTATACAACTAAGAATTCCAGTGGTTATGTCTGTTAAGGGCTCCTTCTGTAGAAACTGCGATAAAAATTCAGTTAGCAACAAACAACACAGCATCGGCTACCGACTTTTCTCCTGTTGCAATTATCCTGACTGAAGCATTGCTATTGCTATTTATTCGGAAGTCGCCGAGCTTTATCCACTCGCCTGACGTTTGCCCCTGGATTTCGAGGTCGGATGTATGAACCTGCAACTGGTGCGTGCGTTCTCCGTCGGATACGATAATCGTCATTTCCGCAGCAATTCCTGAAAACTTGGGGATATATGTATAAATCGAGTAAGTTCCCCCTTTTATCACCTGCTCTGCAATTTTCCACCGCCGGATATCCGAAAGGCGGAAACCCTCCATTGCCAATTCATAGAGGCGCTCTTTGCGAACAACAGAACGCATTTCCCCCTGGCTCTTTCCGGCAGTAACAGGAGGCATATTCACT
>JAATFW010000042.1 GCA_015654985.1 Sphingobacteriales bacterium
AGCCAGTCGCGCATCATATCCTGATTTTGACAGCAGGAACCATTTATAAAGGGTATAGCGGGTATAATTATCAGCTTTCGGACTTATTTGCTGGGCTGTTTTCCTGATAAGCTGGTAATATAGCCAGTCGTTTAGCTGATGTTTTTCCTTGTAGGCCAGCAGAGAATCAATCAGCGGGCGGTATTCTGCCGCTTTTACCGTTTGGTAAAATGCCTTCACCGATTCTTCAGAAGGCCTGTCCGGAACATCGGTGATCAGAGAATTATCTATGCCGAGATTGAGGGTGCCTTCATAAAAATCGATGGAAAAAAGCCTGTCTCCATCCTGCCCATACGAACTGATCGTAATGAGGGTTAATAGAATGGTTCCGATTCCTCTGAAAAGCCGGTGCATGGCTTAATAATTAATTTACATTAAAGATACGTGGGGTTAATATAAATTAGTACGATTTGTATCAGGTTTAGTTTGCGTCTTTCTCATAAATATTTGTGACGCCGGTCACATTAGAAAGGCCGTTTTTAAGAATGAATCTATATTGTATTTTTTCCTGGATTTTGTAATGAAGATCGTGGCATCTGTTCTGGTGTTTTTATAACTTTCGTTATGGAATCCTACAGCCATAAAATAACAATAAAATCGTGGGCAGAGGAAGACCGCCCGCGCGAAAAGCTGGCCGCCCTGGGTCGAAGGAGCCTTTCTGATGCTGAACTTATAGCAATACTGATAGGTTCGGGCAACCGCGAAGAAACAGCAGTTGAACTCAGTAAGCGAATTTTGCATTCACTTGACAACGATCTCGAAAAACTGGGAAGGTTGTCTGTAAATGATCTCTCTAAATTCAAAGGAATTGGCGAAGCAAAAGCCATCACAATCATTGCGGCCCTTGAGCTTGGCCGCAGGCGCCGTGATTCTGAATCACAAAAATTAACGCGCATTACAGGAAGCAGGGATATTTTTACCCTGATGCGTCGTTATTATGCCGATCTTAACCACGAAGAGTTCTGGATAATACTGCTGAGCCGCTCAAATAATGTGCTCTCGCAGCATCTTATCAGCAAAGGAGGGCAGTCGGGCACAATAGCCGATCCGAAGATCATCTTCCAAACCGCACTTGAAAACCACGCTTCCTCTTTGATCCTTTCCCATAATCATCCCTCAGGAAATCTCAAACCGAGTCAGGCTGACATTAATCTCACCCGCAAGCTATGCGGGGCCGGGAACCTGCTTGATCTGCCTGTGCTCGATCATATTATTTTTGCCAATGAGGCATTTTATAGTTTTGCAGATGAGGGAATGATATAAAGTATCAGGTAGCAAGTATCAGGTATCAGGACAGGTAGCGCTACTTGATACTAGCTACTTGATACTTGATACTAATTTCTATCTTTGCCCTTCGTAGATTTTTATTCAAATGAAAATATCATATAACTGGCTTACCCGGTTTATTCATACAGATAAAACCCCTGAAGAAATATCCCTGATCCTTACGGGTACGGGACTAGAGGTAGAGAGTCTTGAAAAAGTTCAGCGCATTCCGGGCGGACTGGAGGGATTGGTGATTGGCTTTGTAAAAGAATGCTGGCAGCACCCGAATGCCGACAGGCTGAAAGTAACCAAAGTGGACATCGGGCAGTCGGAAGATCTGCAGATTGTATGCGGCGCGCCAAATGTAGGGGCCGGACAAAAGGTAGTGGTTGCTACGGTCGGGACTACTGTGCATCCCTTGTCGGGAGAGCCCTTTAAAATTAATAAGTCGAAGATCAGGGGCGAAGTTTCTGAGGGAATGATCTGCGCAGAAGATGAGATCGGCCTTGGAGAGTCGCATGCCGGAATCATGGTACTGGCAGACGATGCTGTACGCGGTTCCTCTGCAAGGGAATATTTTAACATAAAAGACGATTATCTGTTCGAGATCGGCTTAACGCCCAACCGTGCCGATGCAGCGTCGCATCTTGGTGTGGCACGCGATCTTGCCGCTTTTCTCAGGGCATCTGTTACCGTTCCTGATGTTTCTGCATTTAAGCCTGATAATCTTGAAAAGCCTGTTCCCGTTGAAGTGAGAAACGATACCGCCTGTATCCGTTATTCTTCTTTAAGCATTACCGGACTGGAGGTAAAAGAATCGCCCAGCTGGCTGAAAGAGAAGCTGCAGGTAATCGGACTGAGGCCGGTCAATAATATTGTCGACGTAACCAACTATGTGCTTCACGAACTCGGTCAGCCCCTGCATGCCTTTGATGCAGATGAAATTAAAGGCGGAAAGGTGATCGTAGGCAATTGTGCTGAAGCGACTCCTTTTGTAACGCTTGATAATGTGGAGCGAAAGCTGTCTGCGGAAGACCTGATGATCTGTAATGCAGAAGCTCCGATGTGTATTGCCGGTGTTTTTGGAGGGGCTGCATCCGGCGTAAAAGCGGCAACTAAAAATATTTTCCTTGAAAGCGCCTGTTTTAACCCGGTTTCAGTCAGGAAAACTTCTAAACGGCATGGTTTAAAAACCGATGCTTCTTTCAGGTTTGAACGGGGTACCGATCCTGAAATAACTGTTTACGCTTTAAAGCGGGCGGCTTTGCTGATCAAAGAAGTTGCCGGAGGAGAAATATCTTCAGAAATTGACGATTTCTATCCTTCACCTGTCGCTCCGTTTCCTGTTTCCGTTTCGTATAAAAATGTAAACCGGCTGATTGGTGAGCCCATTCAGCCTGAAACAGTAAAGGAAATAATAAAAGCGCTGGGAATCACTGTCATTTCTGAAAGTACGGAAGGTCTTGAACTGGAAGTCCCGTCCTATAAAGTGGATGTCAGCCGTGAGGTGGATGTAATAGAAGAAGTCCTCAGGATCTATGGGTATAATAATATTGCCATTCCCGCACAGATCCGTGCATCTTTGAATTATGCTCCTAAACCGGATAAAGAGGCCGTGCAAAACCAGGTAGCCGATCTGCTTTCGGCAAATGGCTTTTTTGAAATACTTTCAAATTCGCTCACAAAATCGGCATATACAGAAAACGCAGATACGGCGGTTAAAATATTGAACCCCCTGAGCAGCGATCTTGATACCATGAGGCAAAGCCTTTTGTATTCCGGACTGGAAGCGATAGCTTACAATCAGAACCACAAAAATGCCAATCTGAAACTGTATGAGTTTGGCCGCATCTATGAAAAGAGCGGCGAAGGCTACAGGGAGAACCAGCGGTTTGCACTTTTTATTACCGGACAGAAGCAGATCGCCCAGTGGAACCATACTCCTCAACAGGCTTCCTTTTACAATCTGAAAGCCGCTGTAGATGCTATTGTCCGCAGGTTGAATGTAGGGGGATTGACAGAAACCGCTTTTACCTCCGGCCACTTTGTTCAGGCTCAGCAATATCTCAGGGGAGATAAGCCGCTGGCATATTTCGGTACAGTATCTAAGAGTATCCTGAAGAAGCTTGATATCGAAAAAGAAGTTTTTTATGCAGACTTCGACTGGGACCTGCTGCTAAAGGCCATAAAGAAGAATAAGATCACTTATAAAGAAGTTTCCAGGTTCCCTGCAGTACGCCGCGACCTTTCGATGCTGATCAATAAAGATATTTCTTTTAGTCAGTTGAAACAGCTTACCTTGCGCTCAGAAAAAAATCTGGTCAAAGAGGTGAGCGTGTTTGATGTATATGAAGGGGATAAGCTTCCTGCGGGAAAAAAATCGTATGCCGTAAGCTTCCTGTTACAGGATGAGGAGAAAACTCTTACCGATAAACAAATAGATTCGGTAATGAATAAATTAATTCTTATTTTCGGTAAAGAACTTGGAGCGGAGATCAGAAAGTAATAAGTTGAAGGTTGCGGGCTGCGCGTTGCAGGATGATCTGCAGCAATTGTCTTATCATTTTTCTGTAACCTGTAACTTTCAATCTACAACATAAAGCAATGGCGCTGGCCGGACAATTAGATAATGTATTAGACAGAGCTCAAAGATTGATTGAGTTATGCGAAGCTCTGCAGGAGGAAAACGATCTCCTGAAGCTTGAAAATCAATCACTGAAAGTAGCTGTTGAAACAGGAAAAACAAAGGCGCTTGAACTGGAGGAAAAATTAAAAGTACTTAAGCTCGCGCGTTCGCTGGAAGGTAATACTGTATTAAAATCAGGCGCGAATGAAAAAACGCTTGACATAAAGCAAAAAATTAGCGAATTTGTGCGGGAAATAGATAAGTGTATTGTATTACTTAAAAAGTAATATAGAACGTGAAACAAAGCTCAAATGGGAGAAATCTCAATAAAAATAAATATTGCTGACCGCGTTTACCCTTTAAAGGTAAATATGGAGGAAGAGGAAATTGTTAGAAGGGCAGCTAAATTGATAAATGACCGCATAAAAGAATATCAGGAAAATTATGCGGTTCGTGATAAACAGGACTTGCTATCAATGTCGGTATTGCATTATGCAACAGCTACTTTAAGGGCTGAGAAGAAGATGGCAGAAGAGGGGACGGAAGTCGCGGACAAAGTTTATCAGTTAGATCAGTTGCTGTCAGGGTTCTTTTCAAAGTAATATATTCGTTCTTTATATAATTAGAGCAAAAGACTTAACCGCAGTTAATTCTTAAGTTTCACTATTGTATTTAAACTTAACGCTTCTATATCAGCAGAGTTAAAAAAATGTAAATCACCTGGCCTGCCACTTGATTATGATTAATACTCTAAACTTGTTTGCAGAAGTTTTACAGTACATGGAACTTAAGTTAATTGCGGTTTTTTTTTAAACAGAGGGATATATATGGAAATTATATTGTACATTTTATTAGGACTTGTAGCCGGAGTAGTGATAGGGCGGTTTATGCTCCGGAAATTATTAAGAAATCAGGAGCAGTCGGCCCAGAATAAGGTTAAAAAGATATTAAAGGACGCTGAAAACAATGCAGAAATTCTAAAGAAGAACAAGCTGCTTGAAGCCAGGGAAAAGTTCCTTCAGATGAAGGCCGAGCATGAGCAGGAAGTTACAGCTAAGAATAATGCGATCAATCAGCGCGAAAATTCCGTCAAACAAAAGGAACAGTCGCTTAATCAGCGTTTGGAAAATGCTAACCGCAGGGACCAGGAGGTTGAAACTCTGAAGAAAAATCTGGAGAAGCAAATTGAAATTACCCGCAACAAGCAGGATGAGGTGGAGATTTTAAAGCTTCAGCACATCAGCAAGCTTGAAACAATTGCCGGTTTGTCAGCCGAAGAGGCTAAAAACCAGTTGGTGGATACTCTAAGGGAGGAAGCCCGCAGCAAGGCAATGATCCAGATAAAGGATATTGTCGACGAAGCGAAGCTAACAGCCAGCAAAGAAGCTAAAAAAGTAGTGATCCAGACTATTCAGCGTACAGCTACAGAAGCCGCTATTGAAAATACGGTCTCCATCTTCAATATTGAAAATGATGAAATCAAGGGGCGTGTAATTGGCCGCGAAGGCCGTAATATCCGGGCCCTTGAGGCAGCCACAGGTGTGGAAATTATTGTAGATGATACTCCCGAAGCGATTATCCTCTCCGGCTTTGATCCTGTACGCCGTGAAATTGCACGTCTTGCCCTGCATCGCCTCGTAACAGACGGCAGGATTCATCCTGCCCGTATTGAGGAGGTCGTTGCCAAAACCAAAAAGCAGATTGAAGACGAAATCGTAGAGATCGGAGAACGGACAGTTATTGACCTTGGGATCCATGGCCTTCATCCCGAACTGATCCGGATGATCGGCCGGATGCGTTACCGTTCTTCGTACGGACAGAACCTGTTACAGCACTCACGGGAAGTTGCAAACTTCTGCGCTACCATGGCGTCGGAACTGGGACTGAATGTGAAGCTCGCCAAACGTGCCGGGTTACTCCATGATATTGGTAAAGTGCCTGATGATAATCCTGAATTGCCGCACGCAATCCTCGGTATGCAGCTGGCCGAAAAATATAAAGAACATCCCGAAGTATGCAATGCCATAGGCGCCCATCACGACGAGATAGAGATGACTTCAATGATCTCGCCAATCGTACAGGCCTGTGATGCTATTTCAGGTGCCCGCCCCGGTGCCCGTCGCGAAGTAGTGGAGAGCTACATCAAACGTTTAAAAGAGCTTGAAGAACTGGCCCTTTCCTACCCGGGTGTTGAAAAGACTTTTGCCATTCAGGCAGGTCGTGAACTTCGCGTAGTAGTAGAAAGCGAACGGGTTAGCGATGCCCAGGCTGAGATCCTGGCAACAGATATATCTAACCGCATCCAGACAGAAATGACTTATCCGGGACAGATCAAAGTGACCGTAATACGGGAAACAAGGTCGGTTTCGTATGCAAAATAAGTTCCAGGAACAGCCCTTTCGCATTGAAAGTGAAGGGGCTGTTCTTTTTAAATAATTCGTGTTAAAGCGAAAGGTACTTATCCCACTTTTATAAAAAAGAAATTACAGGCGATCTATACTTACAACGTATAACGTATCACTAATGAATAAGAATACTAAAATCGTCCCCCAAAAGCTCCTTGATGTTCTTATCACTCAGTTTTCCCTGCAACACAGTCACCCCTTAAATAAACATATTCATTACTTTACAATCCCCCTGATAACCTTTGCCATATTAGGACTAATCTGGGCTGTCCCATTTCCGCATTTGGATTTTCTTGGCCGCTATAATGGCTTTGTAAACTGGGCGTCTTTTGCTATAGCCATTATTGTTTATTATTATTACCGCATTTCCCAGGTACTTTCTTATGGTATATTGCTGATGGTATTCATTTTTTCCGCCGGAATCGTGGGCCTTGAGAAATTGCATACCCAATCTGGCTTTCCCGAAATGTGGCAGATGTGTTTGGCGATCTTAATAGCAGCGTACATCGTACAACTGGCAGGCCACAAACTGGAAGGCAGAATGCCTCCCCTGCCTTATAGTCTGAAAACTCTTCTAACAGGCCCGCTTTGGCTTTTTTATCTTTTATTCAGAAAGAGCGGAGTATCCAAATACTGATTTGATTTACACAACCGCCTCCCTGGGAATCTGTTTTAAGGCCCCTTAACACTAACTTAACCTTTTGCTTACCTATTGGTAATTAATATGTAACATCCTGCTAACATTGTGATAATACTTTTGCCCTGAACAAATAAAGCAAAAGTGAAAGACCATTACATTTTTAAAGCTGCAGGATTGCTGATCTTACTTATTCTTAACATCCTTACCGTTTCTGCACAGCAAACAGGAAGGATCTCAGGGAAGGTTACGGATAAAAAAACAGGTGAAACGCTGATCGGACTGAGTGTAAAAGTAGAAGGCTCTGCAAAAGGAATTTCTACTGATGTTGAAGGACGATATAATATTGGGGGATTGACGGCGGGACGTTACACCCTCGCTTTTTCTTATGTCGGCTATCAGACAAAAAAAATCGCCGATATAGTAGTGAAGGCGGGAGCCGTTTCTACAATGGATGTAGTAATGGAAGAAGCGGCCGGACAACAGCTGCAGCAGGTGATAATTACAGCCTCGGCCCGGCAAGAAAGCGTGGGGGCATTATATGCTCAGCAGAAAAACAGTATCAGCATTTCGAGTGGGATTTCTGCAGACCAGATAAGACGTTCGCCCGACAGAAACACATCTGACGTTTTGAGAAGGGTAAGCGGCGCCAGTATCCAGGAGAATAAGTTTATTGTAATTAGAGGCCTGGCCGACAGGTATAACTCAGCTATGCTTAACAACTCTGCCTTGCCTAATACTGAACCTGATAAGAAAGCTTTTTCTTTTGATATACTGCCTTCCAATCTTATAGATAAGATTGTAGTAAATAAGTCGGCCTCGGCAGATCTGCCCGGCGACTTCTCAGGTGGAGTAGTTCAGATCTCCACCAAAGATTTTCCGGATTCTAAGTTCCTTAATCTCAGTTTAGCTTCCTCTTATAATACCCAGTCGACCTTTAAAGATTTTATAGGTCCGGCAAATAAAAGTAAAGGTATGTTTGGCTCATACGACAAGGGCCGTGATATTCCTTCTTCATTTCCTTCGAAGAGCGAATACACAAATATGTCTGTAGATCAGCAGATACTTGAAGCTCGTAAATTCACAAACAACTGGGGGCCTAAGAGATATACCTCCATCCCCAGCCCGATCTTTCAGATCAGCTATGGAGACAGCAAAGTGTTGAAGAATAATAATAAATTCGGTACGGTTCTATCTTTATCATACCGCTACGATGAACGCTTGCAGGAAGGCGAAACAAACGGATATGTAGGGCAGAGCTTAAATTTCGAATATTCTGATAAACTCTACAACTACAATACAAATATAGGTGGTCTTGCTAACTTTGCGTACTCCTGGGGAACCAATAAGATCGCCTTTAAGAATATCTATAACAGGGTAGTAGAACAACAGTTTACTTCCAGATCAGGAATAGAGATCGACAGTTACGTACAGAATAATTTTAACTATCTGCTCGAAAGATCCCTTATTTCAAGCCAGCTGTTAGGTGATCATGCTTTGGGCTCTAAGTTGAAATTAGACTGGAATCTAAACTATGCCAGTACAAAGAGGGCTGAACCCGGGTTCAAAAGGTTAACTACTCAAAGCTCAACAAATACCGCCGATGGCCCCTATAAGCTAAATGTAGGTTTAGTGGGATCACCCACAACTCTTGGCGACTTTTATTCAAACCTAAATGAGGAAATATATGGCGGTGCTGTTAATGTAAACGTTCCTGTTACCTTGTTTAATCAGAACAGTAAATTGAAATTTGGCTATACGGGTCAATATCGCGACAGGAATTTCGACGCCCGCGTACTTGGATACATAAGTGGGGCTAACAGCAATGTCAGCTTTGATACTTCTCTTCAGACTTATCCGCAAGATCAGCTGTTCAATGATGAAAATATTAGGGTAGGAGGGTTTCTCTTGCAGGATATCACTAACGGTACCGATCATTACGATGGCAGTGCATTGTTAAATGCGGGGTATGCCATGTTTGATGGCTACCTTTCAGAGAAATTAAGAATAGGAGCGGGAGTGAGGATCGAATCTTATAATCAGAAATTAGCTTCTACGAATAATAACAATAGCCCATTAAGCATCGATACCGTTTATAACAACATTCTCCCTTCCGTAAATATTATATTCAATGCTTCCGAAAAGAGCAGCATTCGCATGTCTGCCTCCCGCACATTGGGAAGACCCGAATTCAGGGAAATTGCACCCTTCTCGTTCTACGATCATAAGAGAAACGCCAATGTCGCGGGATCTCCTACCCTGAAACAGTCAAGTACAAATAATTTCGATCTGGGATATGCTGTTTATCCAAGGACAGGAGAAGTAATATCATTTTCTGCATTTTATAAATATTTTGAAGATCCTATCGAGCAATCCCTCGATTTTAGCTCAGGCCGGAGCTTTTCATACTGGAATGCCCCGACTGCTAACTTGTATGGGATTGAATTCGAAGTCCGTAAAACTCTTGATATTATAAGTGAAAGCCTTAAGAACTTTACTTTCAGCGCTAATGCGTCTTATATAAACTCAAAAGTGGAAGTTTCAAAAATAAGGGTCAATAAGGATGGTGAGCGTCCGCTACAGGGACAGTCTCCATACCTTGTAAATGCAGGAATACAATACAATTCATCCGCAAAAAATCCGCTGGGTTTAAGCCTGCTGTATAATACCTACGGCCGGAGAATTGTAGCAGTCGGGAATATTAGTGACATTGACTTGTATGAAAAGCCCAGGAATGTACTCGATTTTCAGGTGTCTAAACGACTGTCCGGAAAGTCTGAAATAAAACTTAACTATAGCGACATCCTCAATAACAAATATTTAGAATACCAGGATATAAATGATAATGGGAAGTACGACAAGGGTGATAATCTGAACCGTTCGTACAGACTCGGCTCTACTTTTACCCTGGGCTTCGCTTACAATCTGTGACCGGAAATATTTTAATTAACACTAAATTAATAAAATAGACAGGTATTGATAATGTTCTATTAATATGGTATTAACATTAACCAACTAATTTTACTTCTGAAAATAACGATAGATATGAAACAAAAAAGACAAAGTTTATTGCTCATTCTGATGATGGGTCTAACCATTCTTTCAGCCTGTAGTAAGAAAGACAATGATAAAGAAACGGAGGAACCAAAAGATAACGTTGCCGAGTTAAGTGATTCATTTTTCGAAAAGGTAGTTTATCTCGGTGCATTTGGAACGAATGACTGGACGGCAGGCTGGGCAAATTTCAATCCGCAAAATGTTGAGTATCCGGCTACAACAGCTACTATCGAAGGAGATATAACAGCTGACAGAACCCTTACCAAAGGAACATATCTTCTGAGAGGCTTTGTATATGTAAAAAGCGGCGTCACTCTTACTATAGCGCCGGGAACGATAATTCGCGGGGATAAAGACACTAAAGCTACTATAATTGTAACCAGAGGAGGAAAACTTGTTGCAAACGGTACAACTGCTGAACCTATTGTATTTACTTCCAATCGTGCTGTCGGCTCCAGGAATCCTGGTGACTGGGGGGGGATTATAATATTGGGGAAAGCCAAGAATAATATTCCGGGAGGAGAAGGTATTATTGAAGGTGGCGTAGACGATGCTGCTGGTGATGGAAAACACGGAGGAACAGATGATGCCGACAACTCCGGTAGTCTTAAATATGTACGTGTAGAATATCCGGGTATTGCATTTGCTCCAAATAACGAAATTAATGGCGTTACATTTGGATCTGTGGGATCAGGAACAACAGTAGACTATGTTCAGGTATCTTACAGCGGGGATGACTCTTTCGAATGGTTTGGAGGTACCGTAAGTGCAAAACACCTCGTATCAATCGGCAATGTGGATGATGTGTTCGATTTTGATAACGGGTACTCAGGTAAGCTTCAGTTTTTGGTTGGTTTGCGTGATCCTGCTAATTTTGACGCTGCAGGACAGTCTAACGGCATCGAAGCTGATAACTCAGAGGGCCAGTTCTCTACCAGTCCAAGAACTCGTCCGGTAATATCAAACATGACTATTGTGGGGCCGGGCAATAACAATGTAAGCGAGAAACATGAATATGCCAACCTTTGGAGAAGAGGAGCAAAGTTCGTTCTTGCTAATTCAATCTTTATTGGTCATCGGTACGGACTGGATATCAGAGATAAAGAAACCGGCGACGCTTTAAAAGATGGCACCTCCATCATGAAGAATAATATTTATCAGTCATACGTATCTGGTAAAGACATAGTTGCTGATGGGGTTACTCCTTCATTTGCTACAGTGAAAGAACTCCAGGATTACTTCGAGTCAAAAAATAATAAGACAATTACAGCCACAGATGCAGGTAATCTGCTAAGCAATCCATTTGTTCTTACAGCACCCAGTTTCGTGCTGAAGGCTGGTTCTGCTGCTTCTGCAGGTGCAACGTTTTAATCTTATAAAATCCTATATAACTAAAGAGGCATCCATGGATGCCTCTTTAGTTATATAGGATTTTACCGAATGTTGATAATAATCCCCAGTAAATTTTTCTGTCACTCATATACGAATCAGGTTTTCTTCGATATAAGGCAAATAATGTGGCTTAATTCCCCTTTTCGATACTACATCTACTTTGGTTTTAAATCCATCTTTCCGTTCATTTGCCAGGCGAGTCTTTAATGTTAAGTTTCTGACTGTTAATTCATTCTATTAAGAACGATAGCACAATTGGCCAAAAGCACCATTGAGCCCCTTTTACCATTTTACTCTTCCAGATCAATTATAAGGCAATCAATGCCACTTATGTTTTTAAATCCTTTGTCGGCAGTGATTAAAGGGATGCCTAAGATCAGGGAGGTTGCTGCTATGATTGCATCGGGAAGTTTAATGTTATTTTTTCTTTTTAAAGAAATAGTAAGGTCTGAAAGATGTTGGGTATGGTTTACCTTGTAACAAACAGAAAGCATTCCTTTGATTAGCTTATCTTCTGCTGTTGTGATTCCTTTTTTACTGAGCAATTCAATTTCAGTGATAAAAGAAAATGCCCACCCGCCTTCAGCGAAAGGAAGGATTGCTGAGTTCTCATCTAACAGATAGATAAAGCAATTCGTATCGGCAACATATTTAATCCCATTCATTTCTTATCTTCTTCTGGTATTCCAACCCATCGCCAAACGAGTTTTTAAGCTTGCCGAAGAAATCTGTCAATTTGGGCTTCTTTGATTGTTTGCCAATCTTTTTGAGCGCTTTGTCTATTTCTTTTTTGTCTGCCCCTTTGTTAATGACAATAACCATATTATGATGATTTAATTTTAATAGTATAACAATAACGATTTCCTGAATGTTCCGCTCTTTTCATGAGCCCACGTTACATAAATACCGACGACTTTATATACAAAAATACATTTTTCTTAATGACTTTTATTTTTTGCAACACGTTAGCTATCGGTATAGCAAACCATACCAGATTGTATTTCTGGCTCGAAGTATCCTTATTATTAATAGTAAGGGCATAAAACTGCATGCTTTATTTTTATGTCATTGCTGAAGTTATTGAAACCAATATCCGTTGTGAATGTTCTGATATGCTGAATAGCATCTGCAATATCCTGTAACCATACATGAATTTTTCTGTCACTCATATACGAATCAGGTTTTCTTCGATATAAGGCAAATAATGCGGTTTAATTCCCCTTTTGGATACCACATCTACTTTAGTTTTAAATTCATCTTCCAGTTTATTTGCTAAGCGAAAAAATCCCATCCCGATGGTGCCGTTGAAATCTACCAATATATCAATGTCACTGGCTTTATTATTGTCACCACGTGCATACGAACCGAATAATCCTATCTCGCTAATGGGGTATTTTTTCTGTAACAAGGGTTTCAGTTCCCTTAGCCGGTCAATAATATATTCCCTTGTATACGTCATAGCAATTTTTGGGTTTAAAAATTCATCAGTTTTTCTTTTTTCTTATCTGTTCCGGATAAGCTGTTTTCTCCTTTTCAGTCTGAAGAAGCCGTTGATAGAGTTTTCTTGATCTCGTTGTAGCCTCTATCAACTTCTCCACCGGATTGATAGCACATAAATAATTGTTATTGTTTGAGCTACTCAAAGATACCAAAAGTTTAATATTCACCGCAATAAGACAACCCTGTTAAAATACTGAGAATTGCAAACTGACATGTATTTTGAAGCAGAACACTTAACGGCCTTATCTGACAGTGCCGAAAGGTTAATTAACATAGCTAAAATCGCTTTTGAAGCTGAACTGGAACGTTTTGAAAAGTGAAGCCTTGATGAAATTTATTTTAATGCGTCTTCCCTGAGCCATCTGGTTTCAAAGTGGTTATTGTTAGTAATATTATTTAAATTTGTTGTATCTGCATTAAATAAAAGTGATGAAACTATTGTTAGAGATAAAAGACGAAAAAGCTTCCTTTATTATAGAGGTTTTGAAAAACTTCAAAGATGTAAAAGTTAAACCTCTTTCTTCTCATAAGGCCGATGTGTTTGAGGGATTAAAGGAGGCTGTAAGGGAAGTTGCACTTATAAAGGAAGGGAAATTAAAGGGAATTTCTGCAAAGGACTTGCTTAATGAGTTATGAGATTATAGCTACCCCTCGTTTTAGAAGGGATATCAAAAAGCTTGTCAAAAAGTATGCTTCTTTAAAAAAGGAATTTTCTGAGCTTATAGAAGATTTACAGAGAGATCCTAAACAAGGCAGTGCATTGGGAGATAATTGCTTTAAAATTCGTATTGCAATAGCTGCTAAGGGAAAAGGGAAATCAGGCGGTGCGAGAGTTATTACCCATGTGCTGATTAAAGAAGAAACAGTATTTCTGTTAACGATTTATGATAAGGCAGAGAAAGAGAGTATTTCCGACAGGGAAATTAAAGCATTGTTAGATTTCATCTGAAATTCCTTCCTATATCTATGATGCCCTGAATCGGCTCAAGGCGCGGCATACACTTACAATAACCGGCCCACGGGCATCCGGATTTTCTCCCGAATGCCTCCCATTAAAGCAGGTATAACAGCACCGGGTAATCTTCAATGGTCATCTTTTCCACTATAACAACCCCATCCTTCATCGCAAAAGGAATCCTTCTGCTTTCTCCGCTTATTAAATCCAGCGCCTTAATTTCTTTAACCTGAAATCCTGACGCATCTATGCGAAGATCAGCCAGCCGTGCTGTAAAGTCGCCATCAGCCCGTTCTGCCGACCAGATAGCCAATACCGGGTTCCCCGATTCATCCTTAAAACCATAAACAGGTATGGTTCCCGGAGCTGCAAGCTTCGCCTTATCCCATATAATAGGATACTCATCAGGGCGGTCGGCGACAGGGAAAACCTCCGCGCCAAATTCTTTAGCTACTATTAGATTTTTAGTAGCCTCCGTCAGTCGTTGAACCGCAAAATATGCTGGTTTAGGCTGAAGCTCTGTATTGACCAGCCCAAAATGATGTTCTGCTTCATAAGGGTCCGTTCCATCGTCCTTAAAATCATACTGTATCATCCGGTTAATTCCCATTCCGAGTGCCTGCATAAACCTGCGTTGCAGGTATTTTGCCTGAGCGGAAGGGGTAAATCCTGCAAAAAGCGTTTTCTTTGCCGGCTGAAAACAGGTGTAGCCAAATTCTGTTAGCCAGATCTCCTTCGGTCCCTTATATTTTGCTGATTGATCACGGTACATCGAAAACTGTGATTCGAAAGTGCCTTTCTCATCTGCGGTGGCAATCCCATCCCGTTTTACGATGCCGGGAGCACTGCTGTAAGGCACTATTTCAGGTACGGTACGATAACTGTACGGATGGTCTGTCAATGCATCTACACTCGCGGATACCCCAACTTCAAGCTGACGGAAGTTAACAGGAGGAACAGAGCCAAGGCCGATCACTTTCATGTTTTTATTCACTGCTTTGATTGCCGCCGCCGCTTTGTTAAGCAGGATAACATAGTTTTTAACCCAGGGTTCCGTATTCCCTGCCGAATCTATCCCGTTCCAGTGGCCCCCATAATATTTTGTATACCCGAAATTGGCAGGTTCATTCAGGATTTCCAGTGCATCCGCGTAGTCTTTCAGTTGTTTTGCCATAGCTGCTGCAAAGCGCGAATAGGCCTCCGGATCGTAAGGATTTTTATAAAGCGAATTGCCCCTGTTAAGGATCAGGATAAGTTTCAGGCCATTCTGATGAGCGGCCCTTATCCATTGCATATTTGTTTCAGGGATAATGTATAACCCTTTTTTCTTCTCTACATCGGTCCAGTTCAGATCATCCCTGATCCAGCCAAGGCCTGCGTTTTTAATCATGGGCATGATCTTTTTATAATCCCATCCCTGCGAAAAATGCGTACAGGTACCCATCTTATCATTTCCCGGATCTGTTGAAGCGGTGCCGGCAAGAGGGGCAGGGCTGGATCCCATCGTAAATACCAGCCTGCCCCCATTCATTATTTCTTTGTGGCTGATCGAGTTGCTGGTAAAAATCTTTCCGTTCAGCTCTATTTTTTGGATATAGATATTCTTTTCAGAAACATCCGGAGCTTCAATGATAAAGGCATTTTTATCAAGATGGATCACTGCTTTCCTGAAAGCAGGAGTGCCAAAAATGTATTTTCCCTCTGCCGGGTTAACGGGATAAAAGCCAAGCGAG
>JAATFW010000325.1 GCA_015654985.1 Sphingobacteriales bacterium
AAATTCTATATTTTATTATATAATTAAACGGTTGCATGGTAACCTGTGCATTATTTTGCCTGCCCCAATTTCATGGGATTTTTCTGAGCGCTCTTAAAAGGGTATATCCTTAAGTCAAGGACGGAGAGGTCTAAAAATCAAATTCAAGAAAAATGGAAGTGTGATGTACTCACATGAATAGTTGTGCCATATCAAATCGGCATGGCAGAAAATTAAAAACATATCCAGGTATGCTAATAAAGAAGCTTACCTGGAATTAGAAATATAAGCCACATGGGCAATTTAAGAACAAAAGATTTAAGCAAAATAGGTTATCAGAACGATCAGCTTCGAAGTCTGGTCATTGGTATAGCCTCTAAAAATTTCAAACACCACAGTAAACAACAGTTGCTGGACTTGCTGGTGAAAATTAAAAATGATCCGGAAGCATTTCTGGATGATGAGTTAACAGCTAAAATAGCGGAGAAAATAATCGGTAAAGAGGAGGCTCCATCGTTTAAAATATTTGAATTACGGGATGAGCCGGTATTCTGTAAAACCTATGGAGGCAAAGGCATTGAGCAACCCGCCAAAAAGCAAATGGAGCTGGCTAATCTGCTGCCTGTGAGTGTCCAGGGAGCATTAATGCCCGATGCGCACATGGGTTTCGGCTTGCCGATCGGTGGTGTGCTGGCTACTGATAACGCGGTAATCCCCTATGCGGTAGGTATGGACATTGGCTGCCGCATGGCACTGTCTATTGTTGATGAGAGCGATGGATTCGTGAAACGGTTTGAATACCAGATTAAACAAGCCTTAAAAAGCTATACTCATTTCGGTATGGAAGGTGGCCTGGATATCAGACAGGAACACGAAGTTTTAGATAGCCCCGTGTTTAATGATATCGCCTTTTTGAAACCTCTGCGCAGTAAAGCTGTAAGACAACTAGGTACGTCAGGGAGTGGTAACCATTTTGTTGAGTTCGGGGAGATAGAACTGTTAGCTGATAACAGCTTAGGCTTGCCTGCTAAAAAGTATACCGCTTTATTAACGCATTCCGGTAGTCGTGGTTTAGGCTCGGCAATAGCCAGGCACTATACCCAAATTGCTATGAATACCTGCAAGCTGCCGCGACCTGCGCAACAGCTTGCCTGGTTGGATATAGATAGCGAAGCAGGGCAGGAGTACTGGCTCACCATGACTTTGGCCGGTGATTATGCAAGGGCCTGTCATGAACGTATTCATGCTAACCTGTTGAAGGCGCTGGGATTGAAGGCCCTGTATGTAGTAGAAAACCATCACAACTTTGCCTGGAAAGATATATTGGCTGATGGTAAAGAAGTGATCATTCACCGCAAAGGAGCAACTCCTGCGCATAAAGGTGAATTGGGGATTATCCCTGGTAGCATGACCACACCTGCCTATCTGGTATCGGGTAAGGGCATCGGCGATGCCTTATACTCAGCATCGCATGGTGCAGGACGGGCCATGAGCAGGCAAAAAGCCAAAGACAGCATGACGGTTTCGGCTATGAAAAAGCTATTGACCAATGCGGGCGTCACCTTAATTGGCGGCACGGTTGAAGAAAACCCTTTAGCTTATAAGGATATCGAAACCGTGATTGCTGCACAGTATGACCTGGTTGATATTCAAGGCAAGTTTTATCCGCGGATTGTTAGAATGAATAAGGAGTAGTGATGAAAAAGATGATAATACAAATCACCTCAGGAAAAGGCCCGGCAGAATGCTGCCGGGTTGTAGCCTGTATACAGTGCCTGATGATGAAACAGGCTAAACAACAGGGAATTGAATTGCAGGTATTGGAAAATAAGCCAGGCGATTTAAACAGTACGTTGCTATCGTCGACCATGATGGCTGCAGGCGATAATGTGGAGGTCTTCGTAGAAGAATGGACAGGTACTATACAATGGATAGCGCAAAGCCCGTATCGTAAATATCATAAGCGTAAAAACTGGTTCGTTGGTGTGGCTGCTTTTGATGTGAAAGAACTGATTCAATGGAACCCAAAAGATGTAAAGCTGGAAACCTGCCGTTCGTCCGGCCCCGGCGGTCAAAACGTAAATAAGGTAGAAACAGCGGTGCGGGGAACGCACCTGCCATCGGGACTACAGATGATGGCTATGGATACCCGCTCACAACTGGAAAACAAGAAATTGTGTTTGGCCCGGCTCGAAGCCAGAATATTAGTCTGGAAAACAGAACAACTGGTAGCGCAACAACAAAGCCAATGGCTGGAACATAACGCATTGGAACGGGGAAATCCTGTTAAAACGATAAAAGCAGAACTGTTTTAACATAGGCTTTAAAGGCCTGACAGTGACCATCCATTCAGGGCGGTGGGATTACCAATAAATAAAGTAACCGCTCCGGTTCTGGGCGTTAATGGAACTTGAAGGGAAGCAAGGAGAGGGTTAAATTACAATAAGGTCTTGTATTAAGTTCATTTTTAAAAAAATAATCATTTGATTTCTTTCCCTGCTCAAATGCCCGGGCTGAAAGCGGACTCATGAGCCCCCCCTCTGCCCCGACCATCAGTTTCTTTAAAAGACGGAACTCTAGCCCTGCACCTGTTTTCAGCTCGGTCATCGTATAGTTATAATCGTTCGGGATGGAAGGATATTTCGTACGGAAAAAGCTCGACGAGCCGGACAACGAAGTGCCAACGGAAGCCCAGAGATCCTTTGTCATTTGCCGTTTAGCGCCGATTCTTGTCAGATCGGCTGTCAGTTCTACATGAGAGATGTTAAAGCGGTGCCAATAGCTGGCTACCGGGATTACAGGTACAGAAATAAAGGGATCAATAATAACCATTAGCCCCACTCTGAGGCTTGTATTGCGATTTTGCTTTAGTAACACCATTCCTCCGGCGAGATAACTCACTTTTCTCAATGATGACACCTCGTTCGTTAAACCTGATATATTGGCGAGGTAAACAGTTTGCCGGCCAAATAAAGAATCGATCCTTGTGTATGATGCGTTTATTCCAACAGAAACTCTATTAAAATTCAACTTTTCAGGCTCCAGCACAGATCCGGATGATTCAATTTCCGTAAAATGAGTCTTTTGCTGGAGGATGGAAAAAGAGGCTGACAACGAATTTTTACCCCAACTGGAAACAGGGACTTTGAAGAGAGCCGTGATGCGTTGCATGTCGGCTTTGCCCTGATATACCTCCCTGCCATTCAGAATACCACTTATAGATCCGTTCGAAATAAAATCAGTCGAAATTACCACCTGGCGCATGGCGGGGAACCTGATGGCTGCCTCCTCCAGATAAACTGCTTTTATCGAATCTGCCATTTCTTTTCTCTTCAGATCTGCTGCCGTCTGACCAAATACCCGGGTAATGATAAGCACAGAAAATAAAACAAAACAAACTTCAAATTTCATAAATATACGGGCCTCCTTTTTTGACGTTTCTAAATATGCTTTTTCAGCTTATTAATTATTATATACTATGAAAGAAACAACAAACACTGCTAATATTATCGAACTTTCAGGTGTCCCCCGATGTCAGAACCCTTACGGGCTCGTTCCATTCATTAAGGGTATCTGCGCATAGAGATTTATTAAAAGAGAAAAGCATTCGACTTTCTGCTAAAGATAGTCAAACGTCATTACTTTAAAGAAAAAATTCACTAACAAACGGATATAAAAATAGCGATTTATAAACGCGTGCAATAAAAAAAGCCAAAGTTTTTATAGAGGAAATACACTTATAACCAATATGTTATGCAGTGTTTAATGCTTCTTTTTCTGTCTTTATTATCCCGGACTCACGTTACATTAAGCTTTTTTTTAGTAATTTAGAATACTTTATGCGTCAAAAGATATGGTCAAATATTTCACACCTTTGCTTGTTATTTATATGTTATTCACTGTTTCATGCGGTAAAAAAGACGACCCTGTTTCTCCAAAAAATATTGAAAGGATAATAATTGCGCCTGAGATGATCATTCAGAGAAAAGGAATAACTTTTGACGTAGCTGTGAGGTATTTCAAAGATTATGCGGATCATGACAAGGTCGTACTTACATTAAATGGGCAGCCTGGGACACTACAAAGTGAAGCGTCTGACCAGCTAACAGGTACAACTATGGTATTCAGATTCCAACCCGTCGCCCAAGCAGGAGATTTTCCTCTAAAAGTTGTTATAGATAATAGTCAAAAGGTCGTTGAACAGCAGCAGGTTTTAAGATTTGTAGATGATTATACCTTACCCAAGGTTTGGAATAGCCTTCAGAAAGATTATCTCTCAACCATTTTCTTTAGAGAAGATAAAGATAAGATGGGGAATATTCAAATTGATGGTTTCCTTTATGGGGAACCCTATACTAATTTGGGGAATTATTTCCTTACCAGCCGATCATCCATTCAAAACGCGCAAAAACCGTTTATTAATGGCCTGAGCGGACAGTATACCTTGAAATTTGACAATGGCGCATTACAGGAGATAAAAGTTACACACGGTGATAAATCTTTAGAAATGGATTATAGTCCTGCTGCAACATCCGCAGAGATTTCTGTCGCAGAAGGAACAGCTTTTGTTTCTGAAGAAAATTACGGTAGTGAAAAGGTAACCACCTATCATAACCAGGAATTTAACCTCTCGTTGCATGAAACCTCAAGAGAAGTTTATACCATTGTAACAAGGGTACAGAGGTAAGATAGCTCATCGTGTCATTTCCTGAGTTACCTGTTTTCGGGTTATTAGATGCAGGAAATTCCGTTGAGTTTACTGAATAGAGCTCTTCTGGGAGGAATATCTTTTGATTGGCAAACAGTTATAGTGAGCGGTGACTATCCGGCCAATCAAAGCATCAACCCAGGCAGGCCCGGAACGCACCTTCCGTATTTCCGGCATAGCCGCTAAGGAAATCCCTGAAGTTTTCTACATTGGCTTTAAAGTCAAAACGGTTTTTTTGTCGGAACAAAAATAGCCGCTTTAAAATGATTGCTGAAAGTTTTGCCAGTGCTTATTATAAATGCTGGTAATATATCAGGAAAACCTCTGGTAAGGATGAAATAACTTTGCGTGGAAATTCTATTGACCTCTGAGAACGTTTAATCCTTAACTTTGCCACAACGTATGAAAGTGATTATTGCGGAAAAGCCTTCCGTGGCGAGGGACCTGGCAAAAGTTTTTGGGAACACTACGCGAAAGGATGGATATATTGAAGGGCAGGGGTATTCTTTCACCTGGGCTTTCGGCCATTTGGTGCAACTGGCAGCGCCTGAAGCCTACGGTTTTAAGGGCTGGCGGATTGAAAACCTGCCGATGCTGCCGGAGCGGTTTAAACTTGCGGTGAGGCAGCAGAGGAACGGATCGGGAACAGCGGATGATCCTGGTGTGGTGAAGCAGTTAAATGTTATTAAAAAGCTGTTTGACGAGGCAACAGAAATTATTGTTGCTACTGATGCCGGGCGCGAAGGGGAGCTTATCTTCCGCTATATTTATTATCACCTTAAATGTAAGAAGCCTTTTAAGCGGCTCTGGATCTCGTCGCAGACAGATGAAGCGATCAAGAATGGATTTAGAAACCTCAAGCCGGGAACGGAGTATGATACATTATTTTTTTCTGCGCAGTGCCGGTCTGAATCCGACTGGATTGTAGGGCTGAATGCTACGCAGGCGCTCAGCATTGCTGCCGGGAACCGCTCAGTACTTTCTCTTGGCAGGGTACAGACGCCAACTCTTGCCATGATCTGCTTCCGTTATCTTGAAAACAAAAACTTTAAGCCGGAGACTTATTTTCAGATAGCCATCTGGTTAAATAAAGATGATCTTACGTTCAGGGCGCTTTCTGTTAAGAATTTCAAAGATAAGGCAGCGGCTCAGGAGATACTGGATAAGGTAAGGGATATAGCATCGGGACATGCTGCCGGGGGACTGATACAGAGCGTGGACGTAAAACCACGTAAAGAACAGCCTCCTTTGCTACATGACCTGAGCAGCCTGCAGCAGGAAGCTAACAAGCGCAAAGGTTTTACCGCAGACCAGACTTTAAATCTTGCGCAAACCCTTTATGAATCTAAATTAATTACCTATCCCCGTACGGGAAGCCGTTATATCGGAGAGGATGTACTTGCTGAAGTTCCGGAACTTATAGAAAACCAGGAGCAGCATCCCCTGTTCGGAAAACAGGCTGCTTTTCTCAGGACGGCAAAGTTAAATAAGCGGAGCGTTAATGCAGCGAAGGTAACGGATCATCATGCCCTGCTGCCTACCAATAATATTCCGGGAAGCCTGTCTCCCGACCTGCAGGCTGTTTATGATCTGATAGCGGGACGAATGCTGGAGGCTTTTCACCAGGAATGTGTAAAGGAGCTTACGAAGATCACGATTGAATCGGGTTCTCTGTTTGTTGCCAACGGTACGGTGATCCAGTCGCCGGGATGGCGTTCTGTTTTTAACCAGAAGGACGACGAAAAGGAGGATGAAGAGAATGCCACCCTTCCGAAAGTAATTCAGGGCGAGAACCTTCCCATCGATAAAAAGGATCTTCTGGAGAAACAGACCAAGCCAAAGCCCCTTTATAATGAAGCCAGTTTGCTGAAGGCAATGGAAACTTCGGGAAAGGAAATAGAAGATGAAGAGCTCAGGCAGGCAATGAAGAATTCGGGCCTTGGTACCCCGGCTACCCGTGCCGCGATTATAGAAACGCTGATCAAAAGAGAATATATCAAACGGGAGAAGAAGCTTTTGCTGCCGACAGAAAAAGGTTTGGCTGTTTATGAACTTGTAAAGGATAAGAAAATAGCGCAGGCAGAATTAACGGGACTGTGGGAGAAGCGGCTGGAGGAGATCAGAACGGGCGGTTCGGTGGCAGAATTTAAAAACGAGATCAGGGAGTACGCAAGGACTATAACCAGTGAATTACTGGAGGCCGGGAAAGGCTTGTCGGGTATGATGAGTGATGTTCCTCCCGAAGAGGGAGCGGTTATTTGTCCCCTTTGTAAAAAAGGAGTACTCCGCTTTCGGGAGAAGGCCGTGGGGTGCAGCGGATATCAGAACGGCTGCAAGTTTGTGATCTGGCGCACCATGTCAGGTAAAAAACTAAGCGACAACCAGATCACCACCCTGATTGAAAAAGGAAGGACGTCTGTTCTGAAGGGTTTTAAATCACAGGCCGGCAATTCTTTTGATGCTGCACTTTTTTTATCAGATGGAAAAGTGCATTTTGAATTTGCCCCAAAGGGGGATGCTCAAAAAACTGTTGAAGGGGCTGATTCCTGAAGTAATCCTCAATATCTTACCGCTTGATTAAATTATTTCATCTATAAACTGTTCTTCAAAGGAAGATGAGAAACCGATGAACTTGGTTTGAATGAAGAAATTTGAAAATTCAGAAGACGCTGTTATTGCATTGTTAAAGCATAAACCGCAAATGACGCCAGCCGGTGCTCTCCCATTCCCATATAGTCACCGCTGGCAACGTTTGGCAGCGGCGCACTTAAATGAGTATTGGCAAGTTTAAGAGTGCCGGGCCATTTTTGCCATATTCTATTTTAAAATGTTTTTCCTAAGCCAGAGAAATCCCCTGGAACATGATTAACACAGAAATGATTGAAACGAGATTGCAATGATTGGACCACATTCTGCGAATGTAGCAATCATTTTACCATGTCTTTTCACCTTTCTTCATTTTCTCAAGGACACTCTTATAGTTCGGATCGTTGTTTCCTGCAAGTCCGGAAGCTTCTTCTTCTATCCGGATGGCTTCTTCTTTTTTTCCTGTTTTGTATAATAAATTGGCGTACGTGTCCATAAACATAGGGTTCTTTTCATCTCTTCCTGAGAGGCTTTGTTTAGACCATGCCAGGGCAGCGTCAACACATGCCGCATCTTCGCAGTTTTGAAATACAGTCCATGCAAAATTATTGAGGTCCATATTGCTTAGCTGTCTACCGAATTTGCTGATATACGCCGAAGCAGCCTGGCTGAACCGGGGCCAATCTTTTACGGACTGAAAATAACGTGCTTTGAACGACAGCAGAATCTCCTCTGCCAGATCAGGATAAAGAGCAGTCAACTTTGTTTCTAAGCCATTCCAGTCAACAGCCTGCCCCTTATTTTGAGAATAAACAGAAGGATAAACTACTTCAGTTAATGCGATTCCTTTAATAATCCCCGAGCTGGTGCCTTTTCCGAGAATGGAATCAGCTCTTGCCCCGTTATTTTTAAAAACGGTATATCCGGGATCGGTACTTTTGGTGGTAGCATTGACCAGCAGGCGCAGGTTTTCCGGTGTCAGAAGATCTTTTTGAGTAGTTAAATACTCATTAATTACGATTGGAGAGAAGTCCCTGTCGAATGCTTCAAGGGAAGCTGTTGCAAGGAGCCGTAGAAATTCCGGATCCTTCTCGCCCGCCTGATATTTTCGCTTTAAGGTATAGTACTGTTTTTCGGGATTCAGGGCGTCTTTGCCTTTGCCAATAAAGGTTGCTGCATCCGATGATCCGACAGCCCGGTGAACAAGCTCTCCGTCAGGGTTAAAGAAAAGATAGGTCGGAAATACATTCACCTTATAGGCGGCTTGTATGTCGTGTGCATCTTTATACCATTTCTTTACCTCATCATTGTCCGTTTTAGTGGTATCGAGCTGTACCTTTGCATTGATATAATTGGTATTAAAGAAGGCTCCCACATTTTCAAGCGGAAATATCTCTCTTGACATCATTCTGCATGGACCGCACCAGGTGGTAAAGGCGTCAACGAAGATGTATTTTTTCTGTGCTTTGGCTTTGGCCTTGATTTCCGACCAGGTAAGGCTGTGCTCAAAATGGATTCCTTTTTCTTCCTGTGCAAAGGTGGCACTGCTAAGGAAAATGAGAACAAATACAATTAGATTTTTCATAAAGAATTTTTATACAAGATACAATTTTACCGGAATTTAAAATATTTCCATTCAATGTTAATTGTAAATAGATAGTTAATATTTTGTTAAATCAACTGATAAATAGTGGCATGTAGCATATTTTGCCAAAAATATCGTTACAGCTTATATATTTACAAAATGAAAAGAATCCTGTTATCGTGGCTTGCAGTTTTTCCTTTGTTGCTGTTCGCTCAAACACAAAAGTATACAATTGAAGGAAAAGTTGGTAATTATAACCCTCCGTCGAAAGTGTTTCTGCTCTTTGGGGATGGGCAGGGTAAATCTGTTAAAGATTCGGCTGTTATAAAAAATGGATTGTTTTCATTCCAGGGGCCACTTTCAGAACCGGCCCCTGCCGTTTTAGTCTTTGATGGTAAAGGTGCAGGTCTTGAAAGTGTTGATCCCAAAAGCAATCCTGATATATTGCGTTTTTATGTTGAAAACGGAATAATAAAAATACAGAGTAAGGATTCATTGGCAAAGGCTACCGTTTCGGGGAAGACGAATGCTGAAGATCAGAAGCTTCAGATTATGTTAAAGCCTGTTCAGAACAAGCTTTTAGTTTTTAATAATGAATTTATGGCCACTCCGGAGGAAAAGAAAAGCGTACCGGGGTACATGGAGGGCATGCAAGCGAGATATGAAGTGCTGAATGAAGAACAAAATACGGTATTGAAGCAGTTTATCCGTGAAAATCCAGCCAGTTATGTGAGTTTAACGGCCTTAAGAAATGTTGCCGGCCAATCTCCTGACCCTGCGGAACTAGAGCCTTTAATTGCCCTGCTTTCTCCTGGTTTGCAGAAAAGCACTTTTTTAGAGCCTCTTCTGGAAGGACTGGAGTCGGCAAAAAAGACAGCAGTTGGGGTACAGGCAATGGAATTTACACAAAATGACCCTGACGGAAAGCCTGTGAAGTTATCTGATTTCAGAGGTAAATATGTATTGCTTGATTTCTGGGCTTCGTGGTGTGGTCCTTGCCGGCAGGAAAATCCGAACGTTGTAAATGCCTATAATAAATACAAAGATAAGAACTTCACTGTTCTTGGTATCTCGCTTGACCGGCAGAATGGAAAGGAAGCATGGCTGAAAGCGATAAAGGACGATGGATTAACATGGACGCAAGTGTCTGATCTTCAGTTCTGGCATAATGAAGTGGCTGTGATGTATGGCGTTCAGGCTATCCCTAAAAACTTTTTAATTGATCCGCAGGGAAAGATTGTTGCTACTGATCTTCGGGGAGCTGATCTTGAAAGAAAACTGGCAGAAGTGCTTAGGTAAGTTATGAGTTATGAATTATGGGTTATGAGTTGGGAAGCTAACTCATAATTCATAACCCATAAATCATAACTCAGTTTACAACAGATCAAAGCCAATATCAGTTATGAAATAACGTCCGTCGTAGTAAATGCGGCCGGCATCTGCAACCGCCTGTTGTACGGCATCGAACATCGTTTCACCAAGAGCTGTAACAGCAAGTACCCTGCCTCCGGAAGTCTTTATCAGGCTTCCTTCAGAAATTGTTCCTGCATGGAAAATATACGATTCCCTGATGTTGTCCAGTCCTGAAATTACTTTTCCCTTTATGTAGGTTCCGGGATAACCGCTGGATACAAGCATTACTGTTGCTGCGGTCCGGGAAGAAATAACTAATTCTTTTTCTGCCAGGTTTTGGTTCGCCACACCCAGTAAAAGATCAAGAAAGTCACTTTCTATTCTTGGGATGACACTTTCAGTTTCAGGATCGCCCATCCTGACATTATATTCAATTACAAAAGGTTCTCCATTTATATTCATCAGGCCTATAAAAATAAAGCCTTTATAATGGATCTGGTCGATCTTAAGGCCGCCGATTGTTGGCTTAATAATGTCTTTTTCAACTTTTTGCATGAATATTTCATCCGCAAAAGGAACCGGAGAGATAGATCCCATTCCCCCGGTATTTAAGCCTGTATCGCCTTCTCCTATCCGCTTATAATCTTTTGCTTCAGGAAGGATCTTATACGAATGCCCGTCAGTCAGTACAAATACCGAAAGTTCAATGCCATCCAGAAATTCCTCAATCACAACAGTGCTGCTGGCGTCGCCGAATTTCCCGTCGAGCATGCTAATAAGCTCTGCCTGTGCTTCTTCGGTAGTCTGGCAAATTAAGACACCTTTTCCGGCAGCCAATCCGTCGGCCTTCAAAACAACAGGCAGCTTATGGGTTTCGAGGTAGGCAAGACCGTCATTTAAAGAATTTCTTGTGAAAGATGCTGAGGCTGCAGTAGGGATAAAATGCCTGCGCATAAAAGCTTTTGAGAAATTTTTACTTCCTTCGAGCTGGGCACCTGCCTGTGAAGGGCCGATAACAGGAATGTCCCTTAATTGCTCATCAGCCTGAAAATAATCATAAATACCTTTCACCAGGGGTTCTTCCGGGCCTACTATCACAAAATTGACAGCCTTATCCAATACAAAATGACGGATCCCGTGAAAATCGTTGACATCAAGGTTTACGTTTGTTCCGAAATTTCCTGTTCCGGCATTACCGGGAGCGATATATAGGGCATCGCAAAGGGGGCTTTGAGCTATCTTCCAGGCAAAAGCACTTTCTCTTCCGCCAGAACCAAGTAAAAGGATATTCATACGAACAAAGATAATGTTATAGAGGCTATGGGTGCAAACCAAATGTCGTTAAGCAACGATCCTATGAAAAGTAGCCATGGCTTGCGGCAAAGCTACCGCAATGTATGGGGGCACATATAAGAGAACAGAAACCAAAGAGAAAGATTTAAACACTGAGATTGATGCCCTATAGATACTGATTCCTTTTATACAAAATATAATGGTTATGGAGGGTACAATTGAATCCCTCCATATCTTTTTAAATGAGGAAGTCGGCCACAAAATGAATGGAACCTCAATTACTGCCATTTATACCACTACATGCTGGGTTTCAACCTTTGGCACTTCGAGCCGCTGCCTGAAGGCCTTTCGTTCGTTCCAGAACGCCCGCTGTCATTACTCGGGTTATAGCCGATTACGCTTCACTTTTGCCTCAAAGTGCCGCCAGCCGCTCCAACTGCAGCACTTGAGCTTAAAGCCCCGCTTGAGGTTGGAGGGAATTAGCAAATGCGGATTTTCAAGCTCTGGAATTTCTCAGCCTTTCATTCTCGCACCAGGGGAGGCTGCTGGACAAGTTTGCAGGTTAAAAAAGGATGTAAACCTGTGTTAATATCCGATTTCTGGTTTCCGCCACCCGATTTTTCTATTTAATTTACTAATTTTGAGCACTTGTATGTCAAATTGTCGTTAACAGGTGGACGGCGTGGTTATTGAAAAGAGTAGAATTTATCGAAAATAAATAATGTTAGGATTTTTAAGCAAATTATTCGGAAGTAAATCTGAACGGGATATAAAACTAATTCAACCGCTGGTTGAGCAGATAAAGGCCATTTATCCTTCACTGGCTTCTTTGAGCGACGATGAACTGAGGGGAAAAACGGGTGTTTTTAAAAACAGGATCAAAGAGGCTCTTGCCGAAATAGATAAAGAAGTTGGGGCGCTGAAAGAGAAGGCAGAAGACCCTGATTTGAATGTTCATGAAAAAACAGACATCTACGATCAGGTAGATAAGCTGGGAAAAGAACGCGATAAGGAGCTCGAAAAAGTGTTGATGGAAATTCTTCCGGAAGCATTCGCCGTGGTAAAAGAAACAGCGAGGCGCTTTACTGAGAATAAGACTATTGTTGTTACCGCAACACAGTTCGACAGGGATCTGGCTGCCCGTAAGAAGAATGTGGTGATCCAGGCAGATAAAGCCATCCATCATAATACATGGCTGGCGGCAGGCACTGAAGTTACCTGGAATATGATCCACTACGATGTTCAATTGATCGGCGGTATTGTACTGCATCAGGGAAAAATCGCTGAAATGGCAACAGGTGAAGGTAAAACGCTGGTTGGTACGCTGCCTGCTTACCTTAATGCCCTTGCCGGACAGGGTGTTCACATTGTTACGGTAAACGATTACCTGGCACGCCGTGACTCTGAGTGGAACGGACCTATTTTTGAGTTCCACGAATTAACGGTCGACTGTATTGACAGGCATCAGCCTAATTCTGAAGGCCGCCGTAATGCATACCTTGCTGATATTACTTTCGGTACTAATAATGAGTTTGGGTTTGATTATCTGAGGGATAATATGACCCTCGCTCCTGAAAACCAGGTGCAGCGTAAACTTCATTTTGCGATGGTGGATGAGGTTGACTCTGTTCTGATTGATGATGCCCGTACACCTTTGATTATTTCAGGCCCTATTCCTAAAGGGGATGAACATGAATTTTATGAACTTAAACCGCGCATTGAACGGCTTGTAAATGTTCAGAAAAATTATGTTCACGGGGTGTTAAATGAAGCTAAAAAGCTGATCAGTGAAGGAAAAACCGGTCCTACAGAAGGAGGCCTGGCTTTATTGCGCGCCTACCGCGGCTTACCAAAGAATAAGGCGCTGATAAAATATCTGAGTGAGCCGGGCATCAAGCAGATCCTGATGAAGAGTGAGAATTATCACATGCAGGACCAGAATAAAGAGATGCCGAAAGCTGATGCGGAGCTTTTCTTTATTATTGATGAGAAAAATAACCAGGTAGAACTTGCTGAAAAAGGTATTGAGCTGATAACGGCTGCCGGGGAAGATGCAAACTTCTTCGTAATGCCCGACGTGGGTACAGAAATCGCCGATATCGAAAAATCAACTCTCTCAAATGAGGAAAAGATAGCCCGTAAGGATGAGCTGATGCGCGATTTTTCTATAAAATCAGAACGTATCCATTCAGTAAACCAGTTATTAAAGGCTTATACCCTGTTTGAACGGGATATAGAGTACATTATTGACGAGGGTAAAGTTAAAATTGTAGATGAGCAGACCGGGCGTATTATGGATGGCCGCCGGTATTCTGATGGGCTTCATCAGGCAATTGAGGCAAAGGAAAACGTAAAGGTGGAAGATGCTACCCAAACCTATGCAACCATCACCCTGCAGAATTATTTCAGGATGTATCACAAGCTTGCCGGGATGACCGGTACCGCGGTTACAGAAGCCGGCGAATTGTGGCAGATCTATAAACTGGATGTGGTTGAAATTCCAACCAATGTCTCCACCCAGCGTAAAGATATGGAGGATAAGGTTTACCGTACTATCCGTGAAAAATATAATGCGGTAGTAGACGAAATCACTGCTCTTACACAGGCGGGGAGGCCGGTGCTGGTAGGTACTACCTCTGTAGAAATTTCTGAGTTACTGAGCAGGATGCTTAAGCTGCGCGGCGTAAAACATAATGTGTTAAATGCCAAACTGCATCAGAAAGAAGCGGATATTGTGGCAGAAGCCGGTAAATCGGGGACGGTAACCATCGCAACCAATATGGCTGGCCGTGGTACAGATATAAAGCTTGGGCCTGGGGTAAAAGAAGCGGGAGGTTTAGCTATTGTGGGTACAGAAAGACATGAGTCGCGCCGCGTTGACAGACAGTTGCGTGGTCGTGCCGGACGTCAGGGTGACCCCGGTTCTTCTCAGTTCTTTGTGTCACTGGAAGATAACCTGATGCGTTTATTTGGATCTGAGCGTATTGCCAACATCATGCTGCGGATGGGAATTGAAGAGGGTGAAGTAATTCAGCATTCGATGATCACCCGGTCTATTGAGCGGGCGCAGAGGAAAGTGGAAGAGAATAACTTCGGTATCCGTAAGCGTTTGCTGGAATATGATGATGTAATGAACTCACAGCGTACGGTAGTATATGCTAAACGACGGAATGCCCTTTATGGGGAGCGTCTGGAGGTCGATCTGAATAATATGTTCTACGATACAGTGGATGATATCGTAGCTGAATACAAGGAAACAGCAAATTTTGAAGGCTTCCAGCTTGAAATCATCAGAGTATTTTCTGTTGATCCGGAAATAGATGAGAAAGAATTTTCTGACTCTAATATCGTTAAACTTACTGAAAGTGTTTTTGACCGGGTTACCGATTATTACCAGCGTAAAACAGATGGAATAGCCCAGCAGGCATTGCCGGTACTTAAGCAGGTTTACCACGAGAGAGGTGAGATGATAGAGAACATAATCGTTCCTTTTTCTGATGGTATAAGAAATGTTCAGGTTGCCGCAAACCTTAAAAGAGCCGTTGAAACAAATGGACATGAAGTGTTTAAGGCCTTTGAGAAAACTGTAGTGCTTGCTTTGATAGATGATGCCTGGAAAGAGCATCTTCGTGAGATGGATGAGCTGAAGCAGTCTGTACAGAATGCGGTTTATGAGCAGAAAGATCCGCTCGTGATTTATAAAGTGGAAGCTTTCAACCTGTTTAAACAGATGCTGATCTCTGTAAATAAGGATGTGGTAAGCTTCCTGTTTAAGGGCGGTATCCCTGCCCAGCAGTCGGAAGAAGTTCGTGAAGCAAGACCTCAGCCCAAGCAGGATATGTCTAAGCTGAAAGTTTCGAAGCCTCAGCTTGCGGCTGTTGCCGGTGATGGCAGCGGGGTCCCAATGGAAGATACCAGGGAACTTCAGAAACAGATGCCTATAAGGCATGAGCCTAAGATAGGGAGAAATGATCCCTGCCCATGCGGAAGCGGTAAAAAGTATAAAAACTGCCATGGTGCAGGACTAGAATAAGAACATGTTAAAAGAAAAGATCCGGGAATTGTCCGGAAAGATATACGGCGATGTGGTAACCCATCGCCGTTTTCTGCATTCCAACCCTGAGTTGTCTTTCCAGGAATATAACACATCCGCCTATGTAAAGGCATATCTTGACGAACTCGGGATCTCCTGGGTGCCAATGGCCGATACAGGGGTTGTAGCTTTAATAAAGGGAGAACTGCATTCAAATGCTGTAGTAGCACTAAGGGCGGATATGGATGCACTGCCAATTACCGAGACTAATGACGTGCCGTACAAATCAAGAAATCCGGGTGTGATGCATGCCTGCGGGCATGATGTACATACTTCTTCGCTGCTTGGTACAGCAAAGATCCTTCATGAATTACGCAGTGAATTTGGGGGAATGGTAAAGTTGATCTTTCAGCCTGCGGAGGAAAAACTTCCGGGAGGGGCAAGTCTGATGATTAAAGAAGGAGTACTTGAGAACCCAAAGCCACAGGCAGTGATCGGGCAGCATGTAATGCCATTGATTCCGGCCGGAAAGATAGGTATCCGTTCCGGTAAATACATGGCTTCTACAGATGAGTTGTATGTTACTGTTAAAGGAAAGGGAGGGCATGGAGCACAGCCTCAGCAGAATATAGATCCGGTTGTGATCTCTGCCCATATTATTGTTGCCCTGCAACAGATCGTAAGCCGTATTGCAGATCCGCGTCTGCCAAGTGTGCTTTCTTTTGGCAAAGTGATAGCCAACGGGGCAACCAATGTAATTCCCGATGAAGTATATCTTGAGGGTACATTCAGAACGCTTGATGAAAAATGGAGGGCTGAAGCGCATAAACGGATGAAAAAAATGGCCGAAGGCATTGCGGAAAGTATGGGCGGAAGCTGTGACTTTAATATTGTGAACGGCTACCCGTTTCTTGTGAATGAAGAGAACCTGACGGCAATGGTTCGCGGGTTTGCAGAAGACTACCTGGGGCGTGAAAATGTGCTCGATCTTGATATCTGGATGGCGGCTGAAGATTTTGCGTATTACTCACAGGTTGCTGATTCATGCTTTTACAGACTGGGAATACGGAATGAAGCTAAAGGAATTACTTCTTCCGTTCATACTTCTACTTTTGATATCGATGAGAGCGCGCTGGGTTTGAGTACAGGACTAATGGCATATATTGCTGTGAAAAGACTGGGAAACTAGTTGTCGGTTGTGAGTTGAAAGCTGAAAGTTTCCGGCGATCTCAGGGCGTTTTATACTTATAACTTACGACTTATTACGTATAACTTAACAATAGATGAAACAGGGATCAGGTAATAAGACACAGATATCAGGAAGCTGCTTTAATATGGGAAACTTTATCAAATTTATTTTATGAAAAAATGCTGTATTTACGATAAGTTCTTACCTGTTAGAATAGTTATTTCAATTGTATTTCTATTCCTGACAGCTATATCAGGGCAGGCGCAGGAAATTAAACGGTTTAATCCCGATACGGTACTTACTATACAGCTTGACTCTGCGGTTAGTGTTAAAGCCGGGCGTATTAACGTCCAGGCTTTCATTAATAAAATAATAAGCGACACCAGCTTTTATGAGGCTTTCAGGCAGATGAAACGGTATAGCTTTACTGCCGAGAACCGGATTTTTACCTATGATAAAAAGAACCGCATAGAAGGGAAGGTGTACCGTAAGATATTTCACAATAATCATGGCCCTTATAAAATGCAGTTTCTGGCAAAACAGGATAGTGGCCGCATCTTTAAAAAGAACGGAAAATATCAGCTTTATACTGTGGAGATGTTTGATTACATCTTTATGAATGCTTATAACACGGATTTTACAGCATCGGCACCCTCATCCGGTGGGAAAGGCGGCAGCAATGAATCCTATAAGGATAAACTAAAGACTTTGCTGTTCAGTCCGGGACGGCCAATCAAGGGCTTACCCATTATTGGCAATAAGACTCAGATCTTCAGTGCTAATATGCGGCAATATTATGATTATTCATTTTACAGCGGAACCTATCTTGATTCTATTCCTATTTATACATTCAGAGTAAAAGAGAAGCCGGGCCTGTCGGGCTGGACCAAAGACGGCCTGATGATCAAAGAGATGAACACTATTTTTGATAAACGGACTTTACAGATCATGGGCAGGTCGGTTGTTATGAAATATGATAATCTGGTTTTTGATTTTGATGTCAGCATGAATATTGAAATGGCCTATTTTGATAACGGGGAGACCCTGCTTCCAACTAAAATAAGTTACCAGGGTAACTGGGATATTCCATTTAAGAAAGAAGAACGTGCAAGCTTTCTGATTTTGCATAAAGGGTATAAGAAAGAGAAATAATTTATAAGTTGTTCATACTGTAAATGTCTCTTATTTTTGAACTGACATGATCGCTAAAGAAACCGTTGATAAGATACTTGAAGCCGCGCGGATAGAAGAGGTTGTAGGTGATTTTGTAGACTTAAAAAAACGGGGGACCAGTCTCATTGGCCTTTGTCCTTTCCATGACGAGAAAACGCCGTCCTTTCATGTTTCTGTAGGTAAGGGGATCTATAAATGCTTCGGATGTGGTAAGGGGGGCGATTCTGTTCGCTTTATCATGGATCATGAGAAGTATTCTTATCCTGAGGCCCTTAAGTTCCTGGCGAATAAATATCGTATTGAGATTGAGGAGACTGAACAGTCGCCCGAACAGCAGGAGTCTGATAACCGCCGTGAAAACCTGTATATAATATCCTCCAGGGCTTCGAAGTTCTTCCAGGAGACCATGTGGGAAACGGAGGGGGGAAAAACTATAGGCCTTGGCTATTTCCGGGAGCGTGGTTTCAGGGATGATATTCTTAAAAAATTCGAGCTGGGATATTCTCCTGAATCCTGGGATGCCCTTATTCAGAAAGTTGTATCTGAAGGGTTTAAAGAAAATGCTTTAGAGGAAACCGGACTGGCCATCCGTAATGATAAAGGGAAGCTTTATGACCGCTTCAGGGGGCGGGTCATGTTTCCCATCCATAATTTTACCGGGCGAATAATTGGCTTTGGAGGACGGACACTAAAAACTGATAAGGCCGTTCCCAAATATGTAAACTCTCCTGAAAGCGAGATCTATCATAAGTCGAATGTCCTTTATGGGCTTTTCTTTGCAAAGAAGGCAATCCGCGACCTTGATAATTGTTTCCTGGTAGAGGGATATGCCGATGTACTTTCAGTACATCAGGCCGGTATTGAGAACGTTGTGGCATCATCCGGAACTTCTCTTACAACTGAGCAGGTTCGCCTGATAGGGCGGTTTACTAAAAATATCACCATTTTATATGACGGGGATGCTGCAGGTATCAAGGCTTCGCTGCGCGGACTCGATATGATCCTTGAAGAAGGACTGAATGTCAGGGTTGTTCTGTTCCCCGACGGGCATGATCCCGACTCGTACGTCCATCAGATAGGGAGTTCTGCTTTTAAAACATATATAGAGAAGAATCAAAAGGACTTTATCCTTTTCAAAACTTCTATCCTGTTGAAGGAGGCAGGTAATGACCCTATTAAGAAAGCTGGCGTAATACATGAGGTGGTAGATAGTATTGCTAAAATTCCTGATAACATTAAGGCTTCTGTTTTTATCCGCGAATGCAGTTCTCTGATGCAGATGGAAGAACGTATTCTGATTACCGAGCTTAACAAGCTGAGGCTTGGAAAGTACAGAAAAGATGCGAAGCCGGATGCTCCTGAGCCTCTTCCCCCTCCTGTCGAAACGGATTTGGAGCCTGCCGCAAGGGATTCTGATAACGCACAGGAGAGAGAGATCGTTCGTTTACTCCTTAATTATGGGCATGAGCTTGTTCACTGGGATGGTATCACTGATACTTATATTGCCCCCTATGTGATTTCGAATCTTGCTGATGTAACGTTTGATGATCCTGTATGTAAAGCGGTAATTGACGAATACAGCCGTGTGATGGAATTAGGGGAATTACCATCGGTGCAGGATTTCATTACAAGTCCTGATCCGAAAGTTTCTGAACTGGCCATAACTCTCGTTTCATCTCCTTATGTGCTGAGCGAAAACTGGTATGTTAAGCGAAAGATCTATGTCAGAAATGAAACCGAGAATATGAGGGCTACTATTCTGGGCGGGATCTTCCATCTCAAGAAAAGAAAGGTAGAGCGTATTCTGCATTCTATCAGGGATGAAATTCAGCAGGAAACCGATGCTGATAATCAGGCTATACTGATGCAGCGTTACCTGCGCGTGAAGGAAGTTGAAAAAGGTATCTCTGCTTATCTGGGCTCTGTGGTGATAAAATAATGGCTCTTCATAATCAGCTCGGACATAAAGGAGAAGAGATTGCAGCGCAGTTCCTTGAAGGAAAGGGGTACAGAATATTACATACGAACTGGTGTTACGGGAAGGCTGAAATAGACATTATTGCATCTTTTGGCCGTTATTTAGTGATTGTGGAGGTGAAAACGCGCAGCTCAACTGGTTTTGGCCAGCCGGAAGAGTTCGTTTCTTCTGCAAAACAAAAACGTCTTCAATGGGCAGCAGAAGGATATATTTATCAAACCAAATATCGCGGTGAGATCCGTTTTGATATTATTTCTGTTTTGTTTGATGCCAGGGGAGAATATACATTGAGGCATATTGAGGACGCGTTCTGGGGATGAAGGAAGATATAAATATTTTTATCTAAGTTTGTTGCTGAGGAGGAAGAATAATGAGGGTTTGTTGTGATATATATCTAATATAATTTTAAATGAAGAGGATATTTAAATTATTAATTATATCTATTTTAGTTATTGCCGGCTGTAAAGCCAAACAGGAAGGCGCTTTCTATTTTCTTTCTCCTGAAGAAGGAAGTTCTGTACGTAAAGGTCAAAATCTTACTCTTAAACTTGCTGGTGCTGAAGGGTTTGATTCTGTAAGATACCTTCTTGATACTACTTTTCTTGCTTCTAAAAAAGACACCTTGCCTCTTACTGTTTCCACAAGTAAACTCAGTTTTGGAATAAAGGTTCTTTCTGCCCGCATATATAACGGAAGTAATTATAAAGAAACGACCACGAACATTGTATTGTTACCTTCTAAAGCTCCGGTCCAATACAGCTATACTGTAGTAAATTCATTTCCCCATGATACTACTTCGTTTACAGAAGGATTGGAATACCATGACGGATTTATTTATGAAAGTGCAGGATTAAAAGGATCTTCCTCGTTGCGGAAAACGGATCTCAGAACCGGTAAAGTTCTACAGAAAGTAGACTTAGACAGTTTGTATTTTGGCGAAGGGATCACTATCGTTGGTGATAAAATCATTCAGCTTACTTACAGAGAAGGAGTGGGTTTTGTATACGACAGGAATACTTTTAAGAAACTCGGCGAATTTCCATATCAGGCTGGCCGCGAAGGCTGGGGCCTTTATTTTGATGGGGAACATATCTTAAACACAGACGGATCGAATGTTATTTATTTACTGAATAAGGATACTTATCAGAAAGAGGGTTCGGTTGAGGTTTACGATAACAAAGGCGCTGTTAATTCCCTGAATGAGCTGGAAGTTATAGACGGAAAGATTTACGCAAATATCTGGCAGAAGGACATTATTGTAGTTATTGACCCCGTGACCGGGGAAGTAGAGGGCGAGATTGATTTGACTAACCTTTATCCTCCGGAAAAACGTAATCCCAACGCTGATGTATTAAATGGAATTGCCTGGGATGCCGCAGGGAAAAGGCTGTTTGTAACCGGAAAGAAGTGGGATAAGCTGTTTGAGATAAAGATTAAGTAGGTTGCGGGTGAAAGTTGAAAGTTGAAAGTTGAAAAGGTGTGCTCTCTTAACTTGCAATAGTACAATACATTCCCGGCCAGCCGCAATGAGTCATAACTCAGCAGGTTGTATATTTTAACTCAATTTTTGTAAGCTCGCTGGAAACCTTTAATTCACAACCTTCAACCCGCAACCCATTTTAACGCCATGCCTTATACTGATTAATCAGCCCGTTGGTTGATGAATCATGAGAAGTGACTTTCTCTTTTCCCTGAAGTTCTGGTAATATCTTTGTTGCTAATTGTTTGCCTAATTCAACGCCCCACTGATCAAAGCTGAATATATTCCAGATAACTCCCTGAACAAAAATTTTATGTTCGTACATTGCGATCAGGGAGCCGAGGGTTTCGGGTGTGATTTTCTTAACAAGAATTGAATTGGTAGGGCGGTTGCCTTCAAATACTTTGAATGGCGCCAGTTTTTCAATTTCCTCTTCTGTCTTTCCCGCTGACTTTAGCTCAGCAACCACTTCTTCATATGTTTTGCCATTCATCAGAGCTTCAGTTTGTGCAAAGAAGTTCGACAGAAGTAAAGAGTGGTGAGAGCCAAGGGGGTTATGGGATTGTGCCGGAGCAATGAAGTCGCATGGGATCAGTTTCGTCCCCTGGTGGATCAACTGATAGAAAGCATGTTGTCCGTTTGTTCCGGGTTCTCCCCAGATAATAGGTCCGGTTTCATAAGATACGCTTTCTCCGTTCCTGTCAACATATTTTCCGTTACTTTCCATATCTCCCTGCTGGAAGTATGCAGCGAAACGGTGCATATACTGATCATATGGAAGGATTGCCTGGCTTTCTGCCTCAAAGAAGTTGTTATACCAGATCCCCAGCAGTGCCAGGATCACAGGAATGTTATCTTCAAACGCAGTTTCCCTGAAGTGCCTGTCCATCGCATGGGCGCCGGAAAGCAAGGCCTTGAAATTATCAAAGCCAATGGCAAGGGCTATTGATGTACCGATTGCACTCCATAAAGAATAACGGCCGCCTACCCAGTCCCAAAACTCAAACATGTTTTTTGTGTCAATGCCAAAGGCTGCCACAGCACTTTCATTTGTAGACAGGGCTACAAAATGTTTGGCGACATCTCTATCCGAAGCGCCTTCCTGAAGGAACCAGTTGCGGGCAGTATGAGCGTTCGCCATGGTTTCCTGGGTAGTGAAAGTTTTAGAAGCGATAAGAAACAGGGTAGTTTCTGCTTTTACCTTCTTCAGGGTTTCGGCGATATGTGTACCATCGACGTTGGAAACAAAATGCATTGTCAGATGATTTTTATATGCCTTCAGCGCTTCAGTTACCATCACAGGGCCCAGATCAAAGCCGCCAATACCAATGTTTACAATATCTGTGATCGTCTTTCCTGTATAGCCTTTCCACTCGCCGGAAATAACAGAATTACTAAACTTTTCTATTTTGCGGAGAACTTCATTTACTTCAGGCATTACATCGATGCCGTTTACCTTAACAGGCTCATTCCATTGATTTCTCAGAGCTGTGTGTAATACTGCGCGGCCTTCAGTTTCATTAATTTCATCTCCTTTGAACATTGCTTCAATAGCCTCTTTTAATCCGCACTCATTAGCCAGTTGGAAAAGCAGAGCCATTGTCTTTTCATTGATCCTGTTCTTGGAGTAATCCAGTAAAATATCGTTGAACTTAACGGAAAACTTCTCATATCTTCCCTTATCTTCCTTAAACAGATCCCTTAAATGTTTTTCGCATATATCGATGAAGTGATCAGTAAGATATTGAAAGGACTTTGTTTCAGTAAAGTTTACTTTAGGAAGCATAGCTTTTAAATTTTCAGCGAAGATAAAATTCATTTTCCGGCATGGGAAATTTAATTTAAGATATGATACAGGTATGAAGTAATTGCTTTCCCGCATCTCCTGCTTCTATTTTTGTATCTTTGCCCCATGACCAAAGAACAATTACAAGACTTGAGGGATAGAGCGGCTTCCCTGAGGAGGCACCTTTGACATTGACCGGAAGCTAGATGACCTGCATCAGGAGGAGGAACTAACACTTACTCCCGATTTCTGGGATAACCCCAAAGAGGCAGAAAAAGTATTACATTCTATTAAGTCAAAAAAAGTCTGGACAGACGGTATTGTTGATGTAGAGGCCACTATTGACGATCTTGCTGTGATGCTTGAGTTCTTTCAGGCCGGAGAAGCCGGAGAGAATGAACTAAAGGAGCATTATTCTGCAGCGCTTGCAAAACTTGAGGAACTTGAGTTTAAAAATATGCTTAGCTCTGACGAGGACCAGTTGAATGCAGTCCTGCAGATTACAGCCGGTGCAGGAGGTACAGAAAGCTGCGACTGGGCCAGTATGCTGATGAGGATGTATATCATGTGGGCTGAAAAGAGCGGACATAAGGTAACCGAGCAGGACTTTCAGGAAGGTGAAGTTGCAGGAGTTAAATCTGTTACTCTTCAGATTGAGGGAGAATTTGCTTATGGCTACCTGAAAGGCGAAAATGGGGTACATCGCCTGGTGCGTATTTCTCCTTTTGATGCAAATGCAAAGCGTCATACTTCGTTTGCATCTGTTTATGTTTATCCTCTTGTGGATGATACCATTCAAATAGATATTAATCCCGCTGATATAGAATTTGAAACCTTCCGTTCCGGGGGCGCAGGCGGGCAGAACGTAAATAAAGTAGAGACAGCCGTGCGCCTGTATCACAAACCTTCTGGTATCATTATAAAGAACCAGGAGTCGCGGTCGCAGTTACAGAATAAAGAAAATGCCATCCGGTTATTGAAGTCGCAGCTCTATGAAGCTGAACTTCGTAAACGGATGGAAACCAGCGCTGCCATCGAAGGGTCTAAAAAGAAGATCGAATGGGGATCGCAAATCCGGAATTATGTGCTCCACCCTTACAAATTAGTGAAGGATCTGCGTACCAACTATGAAACATCTAATGCCCAGGCAGTGCTCGACGGCGAACTTAATGATTTTCTGAAGGCATATATGATGGAATTTTAACTGGCTGGCAGTTTCAGGGATTACTGCCAATCACATCAAGGAGCTCTCCGATTTCTCTCACCTTTTCTTCCTGTCCGAGTTTTAAATAGGAGGAAGTAAGATTCCGGAGAATTCTCCGTATGATGTCGGTCGCAGAACAGGGTTCATAGAATTGTTCCTCCGGCGTAAGATTTAATTGTTTGAGAAATGAGTCGACATCTCTTTTTCCAAAGATAAAGCCTTTGTTGAACGCATTAATGTAGAAAAGCACTCTTTCCTCCGGAATATATTCCTGTGTTTCATCAACATATGCCAGAATAAAGTGCTGAGGCAGGTTCACACCATAAACCGGTATGTCAAGCTTCTGAGCTATAATTGAATAGATCACAGCGAGAGAGATCTGGTTTCCTTTTTTACTCTCCAGCACCTGGCTGATATAGGAATTCTGCGGGTCCTGGTGATTGGAAGTATTGCCGGAAAAGCCATAAATATTATAAAAAACATGGTTAATAAGCTTTACTTTTTCAATTGCACTCATATCGTAAAGCATCTGGAGCCAAATTTCCCTTTTAATGTCCTCTATCTGGTTAATGATCTTTTGCGGATCAATATCAGGGTATTGATAACGGTTGATAATGATCACACCCTGCAGAAGATCGAATGCGCCACCATGATACCAAAGTTCAAGCTCTTGCTTCACATCGGTAAACTGGATCTTGTGTACAAGGTTTTCAATGCGTTCCTGCAATATGGCATCAAATGATTGCTCCCAGGCGTTCTCCAGGTATCCTATTACTTCTGTGCCATACGAAAGAAGTTTGTCTTCTACATGGCCCGCAATTTCCGTGTCCGGATCATCAAGTAATTTTATAAGTGAGATTATTTCTTTATGATTCATGCCCTCCAAACAAACCCTTAAGGGTAGTTTAATTCTTGAAAATAACGATTGATATCTGTTAAAATTATCCGCTGCCTTCACAGCGGCGTGTAAAATTCTTCTCCTCTTTTCTTTTGCCTGTTAAATTAACATTCTTTCTAAGTAAATCGTTTGTTTAATTTCATCTATAAAATTATTCTTCAATGGAAGATGAGAGACCGGTAAAACTGCGTAAGCACTCATGAACACCTTTTGAAACAGAGAATATGGTGAATAACTGTTTTGTATGCTGTTTTTGTAAAATTGCATATAAAGCATTTTATCTAAGGTTGTATTAGCCAGCCCTTACTCTATTTTTTTCCGTTTGTATGAAGCTTAAAAAACTTCATATACATTTGTGCTGCATGATTAATATACAACTATTAAAATCGTTTATTAAGCATAGGCTTAAAGGGAAGACCCGTCATGGAGTCCATTCCCCTTTTGTTTATCACTTAATTGACCAGGTGATATATGATTTTAAATCCCGTAACGAATACGGCGGCATTGAACAATTACGCCATGATCTGCTTCATGATGAGCGGATCATACATATTACTGATCTGGGTGCGGGATCGCATATTAACAACAGCAGGGAGAAACAGGTAAAACAACTGGCTGAAAATGCGTTGAAACCCAGGAAACTTGCACAACTCATTTTTCGGTTAGCAAACGAATTCAAACCTCAGAATATTATAGAACTCGGAACGTGTCTCGGCTTAACAACTTCTTATCTTGCCAAAGCTGTGCCCGGTGCAAAAGTTATCAGTATAGAAGGTTGCCCTCAAACAGCAGCAGTTGCCAGAGAGAACCTAAACCGCATGAACCTTAATAACGTTACTGTGCTGACCGGTAATTTTGATGAGGTCTTTCCGGAGGTGGTGCGTCAGATTCCTTCGCTTGATCTGATTTTTGTGGATGGAAATCACCGGAAAGACGCTACTCTCCGCTATTTTAACTGGTGCCTTCCTAAAGTGAACGGGGACACCCTGATGATATTTGATGATATTTACTGGAGCAAAGGAATGGAGGAAGCGTGGGAGGAAATTAAAAATCATCCCCGGGTTACCGTTACTGTTGATCTTTTCTGGATCGGGCTGGTGTTTTTCAGAGAGGGACAGGTGAAGGAGCACTTTAGGGTTAGGTTTTGAGGGGGAGAAAGCCGAAAGGAGAAAGGTTGAAAGTTGGAAGTTGAAGGATGCTCCGACCTGTCGGAACGATTCTGAGCGAAATAGAAAGCAACCAAACATCCACGAAGTGCGGCAAAAGCCCGGTATTGTACCCCGTCTGTAAGGTAATTTCCAGAGATAAACACTCTCAGTGCAACACAATGCTACTTTTACAGATAGAAAGATTACATAAATAGTTCATTTTTGTTAATCCCCGTACCTTTCAGATTTACCTTAGAACGCTTCGGCGAGGGCCAGGTAGAATCCTGTTTGCCTTGCTTCCTGCGGGCGTTTCTCTCCAACAGCATAGTCCATGCGCAAAGTTAAACCGCGTGCCGGATCCAGAAAGTATCTTATGCCAGCTCCATAGTTGGGCTTAAGCTTCTTCAAACTGAATTCGCTGTTTCTGAATACAGAGCCTGTGCCTGCAAAACCGGCCAGGCCAAATCTTGTCATAAAGTGCCAGCGCAGTTCAGCATGGGCAGTTAAAAGGTTCTGGTCGCGGTAACGTCCTGTATAATATCCCCGCATTACCTGGTCGTTCCCCAGTTGAGGAAGAAGGTAAAAAGGCAGGTCATTGCCCTGAATGGTTTGGTAATTTATATTGAATCCTAAAGATGTTTCAGGCGAAAGTTCATTAAACTGACGGAAATCGGCCCTGATCAGACTGCCTGTGAAATTTCCGGAACCCATTAGATGGGGCGCATATGAATAATTGAGCTTCAGGTAGCTGCCCTTTGTTGTGTATGTGTTGGTATTCCGGCTGTCGAATATCGCTGATAAACCAACGTAGAGTACTCTGCCTCCCTCTTTGCCATAAATCTTTTCCGCCCCGTATAATCCTCCGGGCTCTTTGTCTTTATAAGAATAGTTTTCATATCCTGCATTTATTCCGGCATAGATACTCTTTCCAATAAGCTTTTCTGCCTCTGCGGTGATTGTCAGCAGGGTTTGTCCCAGGGGATCTTCATCGGCTTTATGTGTGCTGTCGCCAATCCCATAAAAATTAAACGGAAAATTTTTATACCTGAAAGCCCCTGAATAGTGATAGCGGTTTCCCGGCGTCCAGATATCGGGTTTAAGGACGAAATTCGACTGGCTTTTTGTGGTAAAGGTTATAATACCATTAATGGCCGAACTGCGGGTAATGGTGTCAGTTTTACTGGTATAGAACGAGGTAATAAAGATGGCGCCCATTTCAAGCCCTGTTTCCTGTGCATAAGCAACAGCCGGAAGTGGAATAAAACTTATTCTACGGCTTGTGTCGCTTGTGCCTGATAAAAATTTCTTTATCAGCTTTTTTTGGGCAAAGGTATTTCCCGTTAAAGAAAGCATTATGCAAATCAGCCGGATCGTTACATTTTTCATTCGCACGAAGATAAACAGATATAAGTAAGTTTTAAAGCCGGTAGAAAGCCCGGGACCCTCAGTAAGAAGAAATAAAAAGGGACAATTAATTCAGGTGGTACAGGTAAATTCTATACAGTTTTTGTTTTAAATAAAGGAATAGTAGGTTTGCATGAGGCCCATCATGAAAAAGCGTAACAGGGCCAGAAAGCAATGGAAAACAAGCTTGTTCGGATTAAAGATATAGCGGAAAAAGCAAATGTATCAACAGGTACAGTTGACAGGGTACTGCATAACAGGGGCAGAGTGTCTGCCGATGTAAAGGAACGGATCCAGAAAATAATTACAGAAATGAATTATGAGCCGAATTACAGCGCCCGTGCGCTTGGCTCAAATAAAATATATTCTGTCGCTGCATTAATTCCTGACTATACTTACGATCCTTATTGGTTCGATCCTAAAAGCGGCATTGATAAGGCCGTGAAAGAACTTAAGCAATATGGTATTACTGTTACACAGTTTCAGTTTATCCCAGATAATGTAGATTCATTTAACCAAAAGGCTGAAGAATTATCTAAAATGAAGCCTGACGGCATCCTGCTTGCCCCGATTTTTTATAAAGAAACGCTGCCTTTCCTGGAAAGATGGAAGAAACTAAAAATACCTTTTGTGATCTTTAACACCCAGATCGAGGATTACAACCCCCTTAGTTATATAGGCCAGGACTCTTATCAAAGTGGTGTTCTGGCCGCACGCCTTTTTCATTATGGGCATCCTGATCCTTGTTCGGTGCTTCTTGCGCACATTGATGAGGATATAAGCAATTCTGCACACCTTTTAAAGAAAGAGCAGGGATTCAGGGCTTATTTTGAGCAGAACCATCTTTCAGAGAACTACATTATCCGCCGGGTAGAACTTCAAAGACGTGATTATCTGGCCTTTATGAAGCAACTTGATAGCATTATTGAGAATAATGCAGAGCTTAAATGTATTTATGTTACTACATCTAAAGGGTATGAGATTGCGGATTACCTGGAAGAAAGGAATATAAAAGGAATAAATGTTATTGGATATGATCTGGTACCCAGGAACATTTATTTTATAAATACAGGGCTTATCAGTTTTGTAATTAATCAGCATCCCCGTGGCCAGGGATACTGGGGAATCCACCATCTTGCTGATCATCTTGTATTTAAAAAAAAGGTGCCCGCCGTTAAATATCTTCCCCTTGATATTATCACCAAAGAAAACCTGAATTATTATTTAAACGAAGAGATATAAGTTCTTTGTTCAATAATTAACTGGTTTTTGAATCCAGTGGTGTTTGCGCTAACGCATGACGTGTGTGCGCCTACACTATTGTTTTTTTAAAAAGAATCAGTATATTTGAATTTATAATAAGCAGGCAGGAGTAAATCGGATTACGCCCATGTTTATACAGCTAAATAACTATAAGAATAGCAAAGGGAGAAGTTATCCCTTAAATCATAAAAATCAATAACATGTCGAGATTAAATTTATTAGAAGAGACCCGTTATGAAAAACTACCGGTAAGCGTATATCCTGATCCGGTAAAGGCGTCCATATCAGTAGCAAAAAGGATTGCAGAATTAATAAAGGATAAGCAGTCAAAGGAAGAGACGACTGTTTTAGGACTGGCTACCGGTGCAACCCCTGTAAGGGTTTATGCAGAACTCGTAAGGATGCATAAGGAAGAGGGCCTCAGCTTTAAGAATGTCGTTACATTTAACCTGGATGAGTACTATCCGATGCATCCTGAGGCAGCTCAGAGCTATGTTACCTTCATGAAGGAGAACCTGTTCAATCATATCGACATCGACCCTAAAAATGTACATATACCCGATGGCACCCTGAGCCAGGAAGATATTGCCACCTATTGTCTGGAATATGAGCGGCAGATCAGCTCTTATGGAGGGCTGGATCTGCAGATACTGGGTATAGGAAGAACAGGTCACATCGGTTTTAATGAACCTGGATCTGCACCAAATTCAGGGACACGCCTTGTTACCCTTGATGATCTGACGAGAAGAGATGCTTCTTATGATTTTGGAGGTAAAGAAAATGTTCCTACCAAAGCAATAACAATGGGGATAGGGACCATTTTCAAAGCCCGCGAAATTATCCTGATGGCCTGGAATCAAAAGAAGGCAGAGATCGTAAAAAAAGCAGTAGAGGGAGAAATATCTTCTGAGGTTCCTGCTACATACCTTCAACTGTCGGACAAGGTAGAATTTGTGCTTGATGCGGATGCTGCTTCTGAACTTACCAGATTTAATACTCCATGGCTGGTTAAAGACTGTCACTGGGATGAGAAGCTTATCAAGAAAGCGGTTATATGGCTGGCCAAAACTTTAGACAAGCCGATCCTGAAACTTACCGAAGAAGATTATAACAACCACGGGATGGCGCAGCTCGCCACAGAACAGGGGCCGGTATATAATATTAACATTCATATTTTCAATAAAGTTCAGCATACTATAACAGGCTGGCCGGGAGGAAAGCCCGATGCTGATGACAGCCAGCGGCCTGAACGGGCAGAACCGGCAAAAAAGAGAAGTATCATCTTTTCTCCGCATCCTGATGATGATGTGATCTCAATGGGGGGAACTTTTATTCGTTTGGCCGACCAGGGGCATGATGTGCATGTGGCGTATCAGACTTCAGGGAATACTGCAGTATGGGATGAGGAGGTACTCCGGTTTACCGAATTTGCGATAGATTTCAGTGTAATTCAGGGACAGGACCCAAAAGGACTGGAAGATCTGTATGAAAGTATGCGCAGCTTTATGACTGCAAAGCAGCCTAATCAGCCGGATACCGAAGAGATCAGGACAATCAAAGGCCTGATAAGGAAAGGAGAGGCTACCGCCGGTGCCCGTTTTGCAGGTTTGCCGGACGATCATATTCATTTTCTCGATCTGCCTTTTTACGACAGAATGAAGGTTCAGAAGAAAATAGATTATGAAGATGATATCCGGATTGTAATGGAGCTTCTTCAGGCGGTAAAGCCGCAGCAGGTTTTTGCAGCCGGCGACTTTGCTGATCCTCACGGCACTCATAAAGTATGCTTTGATATTATTCTGGAGGCCCTTACCCGCTTAAAAGCAACCGAAGAATGGGTTAAAGACTGCTGGCTTTGGCTATACCGCGGGGCATGGCATGAGTTTGAGATCCACGAGATCGAAATGGCTGTACCTTTGTCTCCTCAGGAAGTTGAAAGAAAGCGCCTGGCTATTTTCAAACATCAGTCGCAAAAAGACCTTCCTGTTTTCCCTGGCGACGATGCCAGAGAATTCTGGGTAAGGGCGGAAGACCGGAACCGTGAAACTGCCCGCGCTTATGATCAGCTCGGTCTTGCAGAATATGAAGCGATGGAAGCTTTTATAAGATGGAGATTTTAATTATCAGTGCTTTACATTAGCACTTTTCAGAGATCTTAATCAGGACAGGAATTGTGGATCGAAAGAAGATTGGGATATTTTAATTAAATAATTTTAAATAGAAAATATAAAAGCAAATGGCAACATCTTCTGTCCTTAATAATGAGCCGGTAAAAAAAGCCGGATTAAATCCGATTATAATCATCGGCGCATTGTTTTTCATTTTTGGGTTTTTAACATGGCTGAACGGGACCCTGATCCCTTATCTAAAGATAGCATGTCAGTTAACTTCCGACACGCAGTCGTATTTAGTAGCAACATCCTTTTTTATTGCCTATACCGTGATGGCGCTGCCCTCATCCTGGGTATTGAAAAAGACCGGATATAAAAAAGGAATGGCCATAGGTTTAATGGTCATGGCAGTTGGTGCCGTAATTTTTATTCCGGCTGCAAAAGTCCGTAGTTTTGACTTGTTTTTAGTAGGCTTATTTGTTATCGGAACAGGACTTGCCTTGTTGCAAACAGCTTCCAACCCTTATGCTGCAATTTTAGGCCCTCACGAAAGCGCTGCAAAGCGCATCAGTATTATGGGCATTTGCAATAAAATAGCAGGGATTCTGGCGGGCCTGATTTTTGGATATATCGCATTAAAGGATGCCGATGGGTTTGAGAAGAACCTGATGCAGATGTCTGCAGATGCAAAAAATGCTGCTCTCGATGAGCTGGCATCCCGGGTTATTATCCCGTATACAGTCATCGCTGTTATGCTGGTAATACTTGCTTTTGTTGTTCTTAAATCTTCATTGCCTGATATAAGCGATGATGATACATCTGAGGCAGAAATATCGCCAACGGCTCATAAGAAAACCAGCGTATTTCAGTTTCCGCATTTGCTTCTGGGAGTATTAACGCTTTTTCTGTATGTCGGTGTTGAAGTAATGGCAGGTGATACGATTATCAGCTATGGGAAGGCCATAGGCATTCCGTTATCGACCGCCCGTTTCTTTACTCAGGGAACTCTGGCGTGTATGCTGGTTGGATACATTATCGGAATAGTGGCCATGCCTAAATACCTCTCGCAGGAAAAGGCCCTTCAGATATGTGCAGTACTTGGAGTGCTGTTTACTGTTCTGGCTGTAATCACAACAGGTTATGCTTCCATCATGTTTATCGCCCTTCTTGGGTTAGCCAATTCGTTAATGTGGCCTGCTATCTTCCCTTTGGCTATCAAAGGTCTGGGACGGTTTACAAAAACAGCGTCCGCCTTTTTAATTATGGCAATAGCGGGCGGGGCCATTCTCCCTTTGTTATACGGAGCTATATCCGAGAAACTTGCTGTAAGCCTTGGGAAGGCAGAAGGTGCAACCATGGCCTATTCCATCATGATTCCCTGCTATCTCTTTATTTTATACTATGCCGTAAAGGGACATAAAGTTAAAGCAGAATAAAGTTTTCACGAGGTATATATTTAAAAATGAAAAGTCAATACAGTGACGGGGAAATATTGGAGATCCTGTCTTATTTTTCGATTGAGGGTTCCGTCGCTTCCATAAAAGCTTTTGGATCAGGACATATCAATTCAACGTTTTACGTTAAAAATGAAGATAAGAAGAGTCCTGATTATTTGCTGCAGAAGATCAATCATAACGTCTTTAAAAATGTTCCCGGATTGATTGAAAATATAATCCATGTAACCGGTCACTTAAAAAAGAAGCTGGAGGATATTCCCGGGGCCGAACCGGACAAGGAGGTGTTGACCCTTATCCCTGCGAAGGATGGCAGATTCTATGCTGCTGACAAATTTGGCAGCTTCTGGCGCATGTATTATTTCATCAGCGATACCAATAGCTACGATCAGGTAGAAACCTCGAAACAGGCTTATGAAACTGGAAAAGCTTTTGGGCGGTTTCAGAAATTACTGGCCGATCTTGATGCCGGGCTTCTTTGCGAAACAATTCCGGATTTTCATAATATCGAAGTGCGGCTTCTGCAACTGAAGGCAGCTATTGATGCTGATCCGCTTGGAAGGGTAGAAGAAGTGGTTCCCATAATTGATTTTATCGATGAAAGAGCTTTGCAAATGGGTTCAGTTCTGCGGTTGGGACGCGAAGGAAAGCTGCCTCTCCGTATTATCCATTATGATACCAAGCTGAATAATGTTTTGCTCAATAAAAATGACGAGGTACAGTGCGTGATTGACCTCGATACTGTCATGCCCGGATATGTAGCCTACGATTTCGGCGATGCAATCCGTACGATCATTAATACGGCAACTGAAGACGAAAAGGAGCTTACAAAGATTGACTTAAATATTCCTCTCTTTGAAGCTTATACAGAAGGATATTTTGCTGAAGCCTGCAGCTTCTTAACCAGTAACGAGGTTGAGTCTTTAGGAAGGGGAGTGTTACTGTTGCCATATATGCAAACAGTTCGTTTTTTAACCGACTATATCCAGGGCGATACCTATTATAAAATCCATTTCCCCGGTCACAATCTGCAGCGTACTCTTGCGCAAATGCAGCTTCTTAAAAAATTGGAACAGAATTACAGCATACTGGAAGGAATAATAAATGAAGTTGCCACAGGTGCTCATAAATAGTAATAATAAAATAATAAACAGGGTAGTATGAAAAGCCTGTCAGTCTCCTTTATTCCTGATATAAACACACGGTCCCCGGTCGAAGAGGTTTCCGCATTATTGGATCGGTCAGTCAGAAATGAGATTGCTGAAGTGCCGTGGCCCTCTTCTTATAGTTATAAGCCCGAAGCTGCTTTTGTCCTTGTCTACAATGAGGAAGCTTTTTTTCTTAAGTATTATGTAAAAGAGAATGCTTTAAAGGCAATTTACCGTAATGCTAATGACCCTGTGTATAAAGACAGTTGTGTGGAGTTTTTTATTTCCTTCAACGGAGAAAAAGAATATTATAATCTTGAGTTTAATTGTATGGGCACCTGCATGCTCGGATATGGCCAGGGAAGAAGCGACCGGAAATTGCTACCGGCAAAGACAATTCTCAGGATTCAGTCAGATGTGTTTATAAAATCATCCACAGATGGGTTTGAGGGCATATACTGGGAACTAACACTGATTATCCCTGTATCTGTTTTTAGTTACCATCAACATTTATCACTGAAGGAACAAACATGCCGGGCGAATTTCTATAAATGCGGAGATGACTTACCTGTACCTCATTTTCTTGCATGGAATGCTGTTGAAGCAGAACAGCCCGATTTTCATTTGCCACAATTCTTTGGTTTGCTGTACTTAGAATAATATCAGGGCTGTATAAATTCAAACTTAGATAAATAAGCCCTAAATTTACCGCTTGTTAATTATATCATAATGAA
>JAATFW010000155.1 GCA_015654985.1 Sphingobacteriales bacterium
AGCCTGCTGCCGAACAAAAGAAGATATCCTTTAAGCTTAAGACATGTGCAGGTATTCTCAATGCAAATACCGACATAGAAGCATTTAATAAAATTATAAGCAATCTGCTGTCTAATGCGATTAAATATTGCGACAAACAGGTTATCCTGTCGCTATCTGCAATCAATAAGGAACAAAGCCGGTTTACAGTGATCGTTAAAAGCGATGGCTTCCATATTCCCCTGGAAATGAAAGAGAAAATCTTCGAATCATTTTTCAGGATTAAAGAAACACAGAAACAGTCGGGCACCGGAATTGGACTGGCGCTTTCCCGTTCACTGGCTGAATTATTACAGGGATCTTTAACACTTGATACGAACGAGGAGAATATGAATGTTTTTGTATTAATTTTACCAATAGATTAGCGAGCTTAATACATTAACCTAATACATAAAGGAATGACAGATATTAAACCCCGGGAAGAAAAACCATTGATCCTGATTGTAGACGATAATGAAGAAATTCTGGATTTTATTTCAGATGACCTTGAAGATAAATACATGGTTTTGAAAGCGTTTGACGGGCAGGAAGCTCTTGATATCTTACTTAAAGAACCCGTGCAGTTAGTAGTAAGCGATATTATGATGCCCGTAATGGACGGATATGACTTATGTAAAACCATCAAATCTAACTTTGATTACAGCCACGTACCGGTAATTCTGCTCACAGCCAAAAATACTCTTCAGTCTAAGATTGAAGGTCTTGAACTCGGTGCCGACGCCTATATCGAAAAGCCTTTTTCGCCTGAATATCTAAAAGTCCAGATCGCAAACCTGCTTGCTAACCGCAACAAAATAAGGGAGTACTTCGCAAGCTCTCCCCTGGTTCATATTAAAACTATGGCCTATTCTAAAGCCGACGAAAGTTTCCTTGAGAAACTGAATGATAATATTAATAAGAACCTTTCGAATATTACACTGGATGTGGAGCACCTGGCCAGCTTTATGAATATGAGCCGCCCTACTTTATACCGTAAGATCAAAGCCATCTCTAATCTCACACCGAACGAGCTGATCAATATTGCCCGCCTGAAGAAAGCTGCAGAGTTACTTTTAGAAGGAAGCTACAAAATTTACGAAATCTCAGATATGGTAGGCTATAGTTCCCAAACGCATTTCGGCAGAAATTTCAGCAAGCAGTTTGGAATGTCGCCTTCGGAATATGCCACGAAGAAAAGTTGAAAAATTACAATACCGTATTCCGGGTACTTTCTCCCGGCAAATATTCTGTTCAGAATCATAAAGGCAGGTGTTAACCATCATTAAGTGCAGGATTTTAGTCTTCGCTATTAGCCTGAATTTCCTGAAGATGGATAAACGTAGTAAGTTCCCGGGTGAAGCTATCAAGAAATTCTGCCGCCTCCCTGATCAGGACGGTCATCTCCTTCGTATCGGAGATAGCATTTGTTTCGGAGATAAGCATGCTGGTAAGCCCAAGAATTTGCGAAACCGGCTGTCGCAGCTTATGTGAGATTATAAACATCATTTCGCTCATTACCGCTATATGGTGCTTTTGATGTTCTTCCGCTTTTTTAAGTTCTCCGTTTGCAATTAGCAATTCAGTTGCCTGTTTTTCCTTTTCTTTATTTTGATGCACCAGGTGGCGGTTAGCCAGATGTAACTTTGCGGCACACTGCTCCATATATCTGCATTGAGCAGAGAGTTTCCTGTTGGCAACAAGCAACTCTCTGGCCCGTTTCTCTTTTTCTCCCTGCTGATAGAATAATTCTTTGTTAGCAATAACCAGTTCATCTGCGCGCTTTTGTTTCTGTTCGTTTTGAAAGATCAGTTCTCTATTGGCGATAACCAGTTCCGCTGCGCGTTTCCGTTTTTCTTTTTTCTGGGCCATCAATTCCTGTTTAGCGAGAGCTAATTCAGCCTCCCGCTTTTCTATCTCTTCGCCCTGAAAGACAATTTCCTGATTGGCCAGAAATAAGTTGCCCGCTTCTTCCGCAATATCCATAGTAAATGCTGTTAACTAAAGCATTTATAAATATAACGTTTATTTTAACTGTATGGAAAAAAGTTTGCAGCAATAGATTGCGGTGATTGGGCTTTGTTTCACTGTATAGAGATTATTGAGGATGAGTCAAGAGGCAATTGTTCTCTTAATACCTGATCGTTATCTGACCATCCCGATTAGCAATCAGCAGTTCCGGGTCGGGCGAATAGTTTTTATTATTAACTTTAATATGCCTGATACCCTGAAAGCCATGAAGAATTAACGACAAATGTTTGTATTTCGAAATATATTTACCTGTAACCTGACTTAAGGTGATAGCCCGCGAAACAGGGTCAAAATCGATAACGCGAAGATAATAATCACCTTGCTCGTGATTATATGATATTCCGTCGTCCTCATAATACGTGAATTTACTTCCTGTTTTCCCGTTCCAGATATGCAGTTCAAGTATGCCATCACCTTTTTCCGCGGTGTTTTGAACAACATGCTGTTTGGGTACAACCGCATCCGCTTTAACAAATACCGGCAAATCAGTTAAAGGTGCAGATACTTTATAAACCTTTTCTCCCTGATAAATGCTGTCAGTTCCGTTACGATACCAGTTGCCGGCAGGAAGATAAACATCAGCGGTATTTGAGGTGCTTATAACAGGAGCCACCAGAATGTTATCACCGAACAGAAATTCGTTCTGATAAAGCGGATTATAAACAGAATTATCAAATGTAAAATCAATAGCCAGCGAACGGCTTACCGGCATGCCGGTTTTATGGGCCTGATAAAAAGCTGAATAGATATATGGTAATAAACGGTAGCGTTCTTCTATATCTTTTTTAATGATCTTTTCATTAATATCACCCCAGCGCCAGGGCTCTCTGTGATCTGTTTCTATAGACGCATGATTCCGGAACAAGGGAGTATAGACACCCAGCGAGTTCCATCGCACCATAAGATCAGGAGACACATTCCCGCTGAAACCACCGATATCGACACCGGCAAACGCAACGCCCGACAGCCCCAGTGAGTTTACCAAACGCTGCCCGAGAAGCATGTGTTCATCATATGGAGAATTGTCGCCGGTCCAAACAGCAGAATATCGTTGTATTCCTGAAAAGGCTGCACGGGTAAGAACAAACGGACGTTTGTTGGTCAGCAATTGCTTTGCTCCGTCGAACGTAGCTTTTGCCATCTGCATGCCATACACATTACGAACCTCAGGCATACTGTATTTGCCAAGCTGAACGACAGAAGGGATATCCTGTCCCCAGGATGAAGGTTCATTCATATCGTTCCAGAATCCCTCAACTCCCGGATCTGTCAATGCGGTGAATGATCTTCCCCACCACTTCCGGACACGTTGATCAAGAAAGTTTGGAAAATGGATACGGCCGGGCCAGGCATCTCCAACATAAGGCCTTCCGTCCGGATAAGCTGCAAAGTACTTATTCGCAGCTCCCTCATCATACTGCTGGTATCCTTTTTCGACCTTAATGCCCGGATCAACTATCGACACCAGGTGAAAATTCATTGCTTTCAGTGTATCAATCATTGCCTTCGGATCGGGAAAGGTTGTTTTATTCCAGGTAAATATCTTATACCCGTCCATATAATCAATATCCGTATAAATAACATCCGCCGGAATATGTCTCTTACGGAAGGTTCCGGCAATATCAAGCACTTCATTTGCAGAACCATAACTGTACCTGCACTGCTGATAGCCAAGGCTCCACAAAGGGGGTATTTCCATCCGGCCGGTAAGCCATGTGTAGTCTTTAATGATGTCTGCAATACTTTGGGCGCCAAAAAAATAATAGTTCATGTTACCGGTTCCGGCGCTTACCCAGGTCATTTTATTGTCGGTGGAAGCACCGAAATTAAACCATGTTTTACAGGGATTATCAAGAAATAATCCGTAGGTAAGCCCATCGTGAATACCAATGTAAAAAGGATAGGTTTCATACAGGGGATCGGTTGCCGGACCATTATTCCCGGCGTCTGTATTCCAGTTAACATATGTTTGTCCTCTGCGGTCGAGGTTACCGGTTTTCTCGCCCAGGCCAATAAACCGTTCCTCTGTATAAAGTTTTCTGAAGTTTGTTACCCGGGCATTCTGCCAGCAGGTTGTCAGATGCCGATCATCGCCGCTAAGCTCCCTGCCTTCACCTGTATAAAACTGAAAGCTGAGAGGAAATTTACTGACAACAAGTTTGAGCTTTGCCGTAGTTACCAGTATGGACGAGTCATTTTCTGTATAGTTAATGTCTGAAGGCTCCTTTATAACGGCAAATGAAGTATCAGGAAGGCTGATATCACGGCCGATATTTACTCTTATAACAGAAGGAAGATAAACCGAGATCTGCGCATAAGCATTCGCCGTCTTTACAACCAGTTGATCTTTTTCCTTAGTGACAGACAACACGTTTCCTGCTGTTACAAGCGGCATGGTTTGCGGGGATGCAGGGGCAGGAAGAAATACAGTTATTAAAAGTAAGGCCGGAAGAAAATGTTTCATATAATTACTATCTAAATACTATTAATTCACATTTGATTTGATGGATAATGGCGCCGGCACTCTTCATCATTTATTCCTCCCAGTTGTCTGTTCTGAAAGGCACTGCCGGAAGTCCTGACCCGTTTTCTAAATTCGTAACGGCAACATTTGTAAAAGCGTAACGAACAGCAACCGGGTGTTTTACCCTACCAGAGCCGACAATTACACGATCGTGATTGATGATGGCCTTAGCAGGATAAAACTTCCTGTCTTTCCCGGCAACCTGAAAACAGAAAGGCTGTATACCATTACTGGTCCTTAACCCTCTATGAACGGTTTCGGGACAAAAAGATATCGTCACCTTATTTCCCCTGATAGCGTAATTCATGTAATGGGGTCCTTTGTAGTCAATTCTGCTATAGTAGTAAGTTCTGTTTAACGCCGTAAATGCCAGTCGCTCGCCCACCGGTTTTTTATTTTCCGGGTGAAGGCTCTTTGCGTCGCCGACATCCATAGTCACTACCATTGCCGTGTTATTTACATCTGATACTTTCTCCTGAGCTTCCCTGAAAAAAGCATCAAAAGCAAGAGCCGGATCTTTCATATCATGATCAAAAGGCGCTATCTGCACGTAGTAAAACGGCAGCTCACCCTGGCCGAAATTTTTTCTCCAGCTTTTAATAAGGCTTTGCGTCGCCCTTGTAAAACTCTCCCGTTCCTTATAGTTAGTCTCCCCCTGGTACCAGCAAAAGCCCCTGATGGGAAAATTTAAAAAAGGATGGATCATGGCATTATACAACAGGAAGGGCCGGGTTACCTTTTCAAATGTAAAACCAGGATCGATCTTTTCTTTTGACTTTGGACTCTTCAAATAGGGATCAAGATAAACAGCGTTCAAAAGCGAATCTTTCTCAAGCACCTCCTGCGGAACAAAAGCCTGCACGGTGGAAGCACCGATACCTGAAAAGATAATTCCTACCGGCACATCCAGTGTTTTAAAAAGCCTTTGCCCGAAATAATAGGCCACTGCACTGAAATTCCTGACAGAGGCGGGTGTACATTCCGTCCATTTTCCGCCGATCTCATCAACAGGCTCAGCACTGAAATTAAGCGCTACATTAAGTAATCTTATTGCCGGAAAGGAAGCTCCGGCTATTTCTGCTTCTGCGTTAACTACTTCTTTCATGGCAAACTGCATGTTGGACTGCCCGCTGCAAAGCCATACTTCACCGATCAGCAGGCTATCCAGAACAACGGTATCGTCTGCTGAATAAACTCTCAAAGTGTGGGAGCTTAGATCTCCCCGCTTTACCGGCGGAACATTTATCATCGCTATAAAAGTCCCGTCATTATCCGCATTAACAGCGACGGAAGTTTTTACCCAGTCGGCAAAAACCCTCACCTCCTGTCCCGCCGCAGCCTGACCCCATACTTTGAAAGGTTTATTCTGCTGAACCACCATTCTGCTTTGCAGGACCGAAGCGAGTTTCAGCTTTTTGCCCCGGGAGGCCTGAACATCACGGGGAACCGGAAGGCCGGGATATTCAGGACCGCAGGCAGATAACTGAACGCCTGAAGATGCCCAAACAAGAGAACCGCTGATAAACAAGAAGGCAATCAGGAAGATGTTTTTCAGTGCAGCACCCTTCATTTGAAATTATTATAAG
>JAATFW010000168.1 GCA_015654985.1 Sphingobacteriales bacterium
AATCCCGGAGCGTTCTGCACCAGCGGCTTCAACCATTTTTCAACGCCATCCCCTGTAAGGTGTGCAAGCCATAATAAGAAATAAGCCCAGCTAAAAAACATGACCACAATCATTTTTTATTCCCCTAAAAGCCTTGTAAATTACTTGCTTTAAAAGAAAGAGACGCTCAAACAACCAAACCAGTAACCAACCAAACCAATTATGGATTTCAAAGATTCCATTGTACAGTTTTCACCACCACCTCCCTTTATCCAGATGCTGGGGTACGATGTATTTAACCCGTTTGAAGTAAACCCAGAGTTCATAGCCCGACCTGGGCATCAAGAAAGGGGAGAAGGTAGACTATGCCATTATGAAAGAAGGCAAGCCGGTGCTGCTCATCGAGTGCAAGCATTACAGCGAAAACCTCGACCCGCACAACTCGCAGTTGTTCCGCTACTTCCACACCACCGAAGCCAGGTTCGGGCTGCTGACCAACGGGGTGAGCTTCCGCTTTTATACCGACCTGGTAACACCCAATAAGATGGACGATAAGCCCTTCTTCGAGTTCAATATCAAGGAGATCCGGGACAATGAGATTGCCGAGCTGAAAAAGTTCCACAAAAGTTATTTCGATATCGGGAACATTTCGAATGCGGCCAGTGAGCTGAAGTTCCTCAATGAGGTGCGCACGCTGCTGTCTAACGAACTGTCGAACCCGTCGGAGGAGTTCGTACGGTACTTTGCCAGGAAGACATACACATCGGCAGTTACCCAGAAAGCCTTAAGAACCCGTAATTTATATAACTGCTTTTTGGTTTATTAATGATAATCCTTACTTTTCTTCAGAATTAACATATCAAACCAAATATGGCCAACAGACCTCACTTATTTTTAAATAATCCGAGGGGACAGAAAAAATATTTTAATGCCTCAAGGAAATTTGATTCACCGACAATCCCCGAAAAGGCTCCTGAGAACTACCGCAAGCAAAAGGACAAATTAGCCCGGTGCCTCTACATTTTCAACGCTAAACTAAATACAAGGAGACAAGAACGGACGCTTGAAGTACCTGCGCATTTTGAATATATTGAAGTTCATTTCTTCTCGATTTTTAACAACAACGATACTTTTAAAACCAAATCAAGGTTTGAGAGGTTCGGCCTAAGCCCTGTGTTGTACAGGAATTTCAATCAATCAGTAATCTTTGCGATAAAGGACCATGGAAAATTCCAATCATTTATTAATGTTTTGGAACAATTTATTCAAAGTCAGGATAGCGTTTCACCAAAAAATACTTCGTATAGCATCGCTACTATCATTTATGATTTTGAATTTCTGAGTACAGAGAAAATTGGCAGCTTCTATTCGGATGACGTTGTTATTAGCATGGTTAATAGAAATCCTGACATCAATAGAGATTTTGACATCATTTACAATAATTTAATAGAATATCTTGACCAGTTAAGACTGACCGGCCACTTAGGTAATTTCGCTTCAGATGAGCATAGTACAATCGAAATTAAGAATATTTCTGCTGAGCAGGTTGAGATTATCGCAAAAAACTTTGATATAATATTCAAGATACAGAGCCTGAGAATACCAACAATATCAGGAAACGAATATAATATTCCTGAATTGACCTGGAATATCACCATAGATCCGCCAGAATCCGGAATAACAATAGGCATAATTGACAATGGGGTAAGGAGAATTGCGCCAATGGAAAAAATTATCCGGGATTCCACCCTTGATATTACAAACAGGGTCAATCCCGATCCTACAAGAACCACATATACGCACGGTACCGTTGTGGCGTCTTTGGCCGCGGTTGGAACATCTCTTTTCGACAGTGATAAAACTCATTTTGTAGCAGATGCTTATATTATGCCTATAAAGGTGTTAGATGCAAATGATGGTTGTTTCAATATTTACGACATTGAACGTGTAATAAGAAGAGCAGCCAGAGAGGGCATTAAGATTTTTAATCTTTCCATTTCCGGCGCCGGAATCAGTTATAATTCAACTGTCTCTGAATTCGCTTATTTACTGGATAAACTTACCTACATCCTTGATATCTTAATATTTATTGCCACGGGTAATCTGGATGAAGATGATATTAACGCAATGCACGACGGAATTAATCTTGATTTCCATCAGTATCCTAATCACTTCTATAACCCCAATGAGCTATCCGATCAGCATTCATGTGAAGCGACTAATATATGTATCCCATCAGAAAGCTACAACAATATCACAGTCGGTGCGATAGCAGAAAACTTTCAAAACGGGTCGCTAACTGATCTCACCCCTCTAAAAGAACTTCCCGCCTACTACACCCGGAAATATTATATCGATCCTTTAAAGAAGATCAACGGCACCAATTTTCAGGACAGCCAGAAGAACAAGAACCTTTGCAAACCGGATATCGTTATGCCGGGTGGAGATAGAAGGGACTCTGCCGCGGGAATGCAGGTCTTCGGTTTCGGTTTGAATGGTAATGATTTCTATAATTTAGACTCCGGAACAAGTCTTGCCGCACCGCTGGCTGCAAATATTGCTGCTAAGATTTTAGGAAAATACAGTGATCTGAGCATGCAATCAGTTAAGGCACTCATTCTAAATAGTGCTGAGCCATTAGTAGGTAGCCAGTTTTTAGATCAACTGGAACTAAAAATAAGGGAGGAAGAATGCCAATCTGTTTTTAATGCGTCCTATTCGCAATTAGATAAGAAACAAAAGGCCGTTATCAATTCAAAGGTTTCTGCAGAAAGTATTTACAGGTCGTTGATTGGTTTTGGGACCCCCAGGTTAGAAAAAGCATTATACTCTGACAATAAATCGGTTACAGTTATTATTCAGGATGTGATACCCGCCAGAACGTATAAGGTAATTAACATAGATATTCCACCGTATCTTCTAACCTATTCAAAAGATTCTCCAATATTCGTTTTAGAGGCAACGCTTTGCTACAAGTTTTATCCAGCCTGGGGAAATCATCTGGCCTATAATCCATTACATATCAGTTTCAATTTCGTAAAGAGCAGCATGCTGGACGATCCCAATCGTACAGCGGAGATTCTCTCTAATAGTAAAGATGAATTTTTTGACCAGTTTTACAATGAAGATATGGATGATGCCGACAGAAGAAAAGCAAGAAAAAGAGCCCTGGGGGTAAAGACCGAATTAAAATCATGGTCAGAAGATTTTTTTCCTCCTTCTAATAAACCATTTTCAAATGTTCAACGATTGAAGTTACAAGTCAATAAGAACGAGATTAGTAAGGTAAACAATCAAATTTCACTGGCCGTACGCTGTACACACAAGGCAGATTTAGAGCCGGAACTTTTGGACCACCTTGCGCAAAGATCACACGAATTCTCAATTGCCCTTAATATTTCTGAGAAACCTAATAAAGAACTCAGGAATTATGATCTATATGATGAACTTATAGCATGTAATGAAATGGAGGCAATCGGTGCCCTTAATCTGGACAACGATCTGAATGTAGATTTAGAGTTTTAATAAAAAAGGCATTGTCTTAAAACAACGCCTTTTTTTCATCTGCAATTAGGCTTCGCCAAATTGAGGTATCTATAAGATTCTGTAGTCTAACAGTATTGCTGGTATTCTTATGTTTGAACAGGCTTTGCTTTATAGCTGTAATCAGCGTTTTCTGAATACTGTAATATGAAAGCCCCATGGCATCCTTTATAATTTCATTAGCAGCTTTAACTTTATCAAATTTAAATTTGCCATTCTTAAGCGTTAAAGCTATCAGTTCCTTGATCTGAGCTAAGCCTGGTTTCTCAAACTGAAGATTCAGATCAAAACGCCTCAGCAGGGCGTCATCAATCATGTCTACCTGATTTGTGGCAGCAATTACTACACTATTTTGAGGCAGGTAATCAAATAGCTGTAGTATCGTATTTACCACCCGTTTCATTTCGCCGTGATCCTGATTATAATCTCTAACCTTTCCTAAAGAATCAAATTCGTCAATAAATACGATACAATCTTCCGTTGCTGCTTTACGAAATATCTTAGCCAGGTTTTTACTGGTTTCACCAAGCTTCGCTGAAACAATAGCACCCAAATTAACTACAACCATAGTCTTTTTTAGCTCCCCGGCAATAACATAGGATGCAAGTGTTTTGCCACAACCTGAAGGCCCATGTAAGAGTATCTTATTGGAAATCGGAAGATCATACATTGAAAGCAGGTCAGCAGACCGGTGTTCTTGTAAAAAATAACTCAGTCTCTCCTTAATGCTATCCTCACATACCAGATTTGCAAAAGAATATTCCGAAGTCAGCTTTTGAAGTATTAGATCGTCAGTCTCTCTTTCGTCCTGATTTCTAAAGTAGGCCGGCGATCCAACTTTTAGTAAAGTGTTTGGCCGACTGCCTTTAATTGCCTCCTTAACAAAAGCTTGTAACTCTATGGCGAGGTTTAATTTTTTTGTGGTTTTGGAGTATTCGATAAGCTCATTAACAACAGACACGAGCTTTTCCTGGTTGTTTTCCAAACCGTACTTAGCTAAATCTTTTATATAGTCGAGTTGAGTCATTTTTAAGAGGACGCAAAGTTAATCAAATAGATCCGTTTTTATAAAGCTAACAGATAAACCGTAAAAAAGCAATTATTAAAGTGTAATATTTATGGTAGCGAAATAGAAATATCACCGGGATGATTGCCGCTACCTGAGGCAAAGTAAGATCAGCATTTCTAAAAACGACGCGATCAGGCAGGGGTATACCGCCTGTAAGGTGTGCAAGCCATAATAAAACCCAGCCAAAAAAAATTACCACAATCACTTTTTATTACTCTAAAAGCCTTGTAAATTACTTGCTTTAAAAGAAAGAGACGCTCAAACAACCAAACCAGTAACCAACCAAACCAATTATGGATTTCAAAGATTCCATTGTACA
>JAATFW010000322.1 GCA_015654985.1 Sphingobacteriales bacterium
AGCAGGAAGCTATTTTCAGTTGGCAGGATACGAACATATCAGCAGTCTTCCCGGGCATGAATTTGCTGTCTGGCTTACCAGGAATTACGGAGTTGCAACTATTCCTGTAAGTGCATTTTACAGTGTCAAAAAAGAAAATAAGCTGATAAGGTTTTGCTTCGCAAAAAAAGAAGAAACCCTGAGATCAGCAGCTACGCAGCTACAAAAGCTTAATAGCATCCATAACGACATCCCATCTTTTCAGCGGTAATTTTTTTCACACCTTAATCAAGGCATATAAATTATTCCATACCTCCTTGGTTTTCTTTTCGATATCACCCGTCCGGGCGGTCATGATTAGGTGAAGCATTGCCCCGTCACCAGAGTTAATAAAAAGCCGGGCCAGTTGTTTATCAGAAAGAGTGCTTTTTATTTCTTTATTATCTCTGGCATTTTTAATGATATTCACCCAGGCCGCCAATTCCTGCTGTTCGTGTTGAAGAACCTTATTTTTAAAACCAGGAATAATCCGCAGCGCTTCAAATATTAGCAGGTAATGGTTACTCATGTCTCCCGTTTCGGGATCGATGATGGGCAGGTTTTCCCGTGTCTTTTTAAGAACCCTGAAATAATCGTTAAGGAAATTGCGAAAACTGGTTTGAGAGAACCGGTAATCGAAAGAAACGAAGGTTGCAAAATAGTTGTCGATAATTGCTTCAAATATATGCTCTTTGCTTTTGAAATAATGGTAAAAGGCCCCTTTAGAAAAACCTGTTTTTTCCATCAGTTCTTTGAAAGTGACATCCTTATAACTCTTTTGAAGAAAAAGCGTGTAAGCTGTTTTTAAAATATATTCCCTGGAATCTTCCATGATACCGACCATCTGGTATGCGAATATACTGATCTTTCCCATTCCAGGCAAAGGCAAAAACATAAAAGGCATGCTGAGCCGGCAGGTAACACGCCGCTAATCTGTTTTATTTAGCCAGCCCGATACGCAGACATTTCCGGTAGCCTTCATCCAGTTATATCTTGCCATGAGATAATTATACATGGATTGTATATATTTATCTTCTGCTGTTGCGATGGATCTTTCACTTTCCAGCACGGCTGTATATTGAAATACCCCCAATTCAAATTGCTTTCTGTTACTGCTGAAGATAGTTTTAGACAATTCATAATTAGCCTTACTCTTTTCGAGATTATGCGAGCTGTTAGTAAGTTCGCTAAGAGCCTGGCTTACTTCAAACCTGATATCTGATAGCTTTTGTTTAAGATCGAGACCGGCCTTTTTTGCTTTTAACCGGTATTCGCTGATAGTACTGCTGTTCTTCAGGTTGAATGTTAAAGGAAGGGTAATCTTCAAACCGACATAGCTGTAGGGCGTCCACCAGTCTCTCTGCAGGTAGTCGAAATTTTCATATTGAAACTGAGTGGCATAACTTGCAAACAGAGAAACTGACGGCAGCGCGTTCTGCTGCGCCTTTTTAAGCTGCAGGCTGGTGTTTTCCTTCAGAAGTAAAAGCTGCTTTATTTCCGACCGGCTTTCTGCCTGATTTTCCTGTCGCCCGGAGGGCATCAGGGAAAAGACGGATTCAAGGCTGTCGGTCAGGGTTACGACTGTTTCATCCTGAACATTCACCTGGTATTTAAGGGCACTGATGGCAAGACTGCAATCCTGCTGTTGTGTTTTTGTTGCAGAGGCGGCGTTTTGATAATCAAGCTGTGCCCTGAGGTAATCATTTTCGACCAGTGCCCCATACTTGTATTTACCTTCAGCCATCCGCAGATATTCCCCGTACCGCAATTCATTATCTTTTGCCAGCTTATACTGCAACTCTTTAAGCAAAACATTTAAATAAGATTGTGTGATGCTGAGTTCTATATCCGTTTCCGACTGGATCCGGCGTTCCTTTTCTATTGCCAGATTATTTTTTGCGATGCGCGTATTGTTAATAATCTCAGCTTTATAGATCGGCTGTACAAGATTAAGTGCGTAAACAGAATTTGTTCTGGTCTCCAGTGAAAATGCCATAGGTTCGGAGTTGCCCAGCACACCTGCCGGTACGATCGTCTTGCTTAACTTTGTATTGTAGCGGATATCTGCCGACCCTTCAATTTCGGGGAGCCATTCTTTTCTGGCCTTTTCAAGGTCATTCCCGGAGATTAAAACGTCGTATCTGCCCGACCTGATATCATCACGGTTCTTCATGCCCAGTTCAATTGCCTGTTTCAGCGACAGATTAAAAGTTTCTGTCTGTGCAACTGCAGTATTTCCGAACGTCAATATCAAAAAGATATATTGTAACTGTTTCATTGTATTCTTTGTTAGCTGTGAATGTCATTTAATGCCATTGCATTACTTAATGCACAATTTCATTATGACCGGTATCCGCCTCCTGTCTGGGACTTCTGATCATTAAAAGTATGGGAACAGAGACAAGCAGAAAAAGGGCAGCAGCTATATACACATGATTGTATGCCACGATATGCTCCTGTTTTGTAAGCAACTGATCTACAGTTTTATAGGCTGCCTGCATAGCCTCTTCCGGCGAATAACCTGCGTCTGTGAAAGTCTGCGAAACAGCAGATATCCGCCCGGAGGCGATTTCATTATACTCATTGACATGCCCAACCATGTTCCCTCTTACAAGAACTTTCTCATGATCGAGATAGATATTAATGAGCGCTACACCAATTGCCGACCCGAGCTGCCGCATGATATTCGACAGGCCGGTAGCCTGAGCCAGTTCTGTCCCCCGCAATCCGGCCAGCGCCATAGTCATGATTGGCACCATTACCAGCGCCTTTCCGAACGAATTGATCATGAATGGCCAGAAAAGCGTATGTTCATTAGAGTCGGCCGACGATGATGACATAAGAACCAGGAACAATACGAACAGCATTAGTCCCGAAATACTTGCCACATGATAACTTACTTTCTTCAGGATCACTTTACTAACAAGTAACATGGCAAAGATAGAAGCAATGGAACTTGGTATGAGAAATTCGCCCTGCATGGTAGCGGTCCATCCAAGGATATCCTGGGCAAACAGCGGAAAAATGAAGAATACCCCGATCAGCATCATTCCCAGGATAAGGTTCATAAGGTTGCCCAGTGCCAGGGATACGTTCCTGTACAGCCTGAGGTTGACGGCCGGCTCTTCAACGGTCAGCTCACGCCATACAAATGCGGTTAGGCCCGTTAAAGCTAGTATAAAGAAAAAAACAATTTCGCCGCTCTCAAACCAATCTTTGCCGGCCCCCTCTTCAAGAAAATATTGAAGGGAACACAGGCCGGTTATCATGAAGATAACACCAAGCCAATCCATCTTCTTTGGTTTTACGGCACCCAGCAGGTTCGGAACATATTTCCATGAAAGAAAGGCGGCTGCAATACCGATCGGAACGTTGATAAAGAAGATCCAGTGCCATGACATGCGGTCGGTAATGTAGCCCCCCAGAACAGGGCCGATAGCGGGACCAAGCAGAACGCCCATCCCGAAGATAGCTACGCCCGTTGCAGCCTCGGCGGGCGGAAAGGAATCACTTATGATGCTCTGGGAAGTTGACAATAGTCCGCCGCCGCCGAGGCCCTGAACAAAGCGCCAGAATACGAGTACCCAGAGGCTGGACGACAGGCCGCACATAAGCGAGGAAATTGTAAAAACAATTACAGAACCTGTAAAATAGATCTTCCTTCCAAACAAGGTTGAAAACATAGCTGATAAAGGGACAGTGATCACGTTCCCGAGCGCGTAGGCGGTAATCACCCATGCAATTTCCATGGTAGTGGCGCCGAGCCCTCCCATCATAGCTGGTCTGGATACGCTTACGGCAGTCGAATCAATTAGTTCAAGCATTGCACACGACAACGCCGTAAGAATCAGTATCCACTTGGCGCTCCCGGTTATATATACAGGAACTGCTGTGTTAGCTTCCATCTGTTTTAATCTGTATTTACTTTTACAAATGCACTTAAGCCGGGAAACAGATCGTTATCCATGTGCCTTCCGGTTGTGTTGAGGCGTATCCTGACGGGAACCCGCTGAACGATTTTAATGAAGTTGCCTGTTGCATTATCAGCGGGAATCAGGGCAAACCTGGCTCCCGTGGCGCCGGATAAGGACTCCACTACTCCTTCCAGGTTTTTACCCTTCCATGCATCTATTTTAATTTCAACCTTCTGGCCTGTTTTAATCCTGGGAAGCTGCGTTTCTTTAAAGTTGGCACTGATCCAGTAATGCTCATTATCGATCACGGCGCACAAGCTCTGACCTGCTGAAACATACTGACCAACCTGAACGGCGCGTTTAGTAACTCTTCCATTAAAAGGGGCAGTTACCCGCGCTTTTTCAAGAAGATTTCTGGCCATCGTCAGTTCTGCCTCCCGCTGTTGAATGACCGCCAGCTTAAGAGCTGTTTGCTGCGACTTAACCTTCGCCTGGGTAAGGAAACTGCCCGCCGATGAAAGAGAAGCCTTATATTGGTTAATTGCTTTTGAATATGCCGCATCAGCAGTCCTCAGGGCCGTCTGTGTTTTCTCGTATTGCTCCTGGGTCACTGCTTTAATAGCCAGCAACTGACCCGCTCGCCTGTAATCATTCCGGGCGTTCTCAAGATTTGCTTTTGCCGATGCCACATCCTGTGCTCCCGCTTTTGAGCTTTGACTATACGAACCCGAATTCTGAAAGCCCGCCACAGCCTCATTTTTCGCTATCCCGAGGTCGGCCCGCGCATATTCCAGTGCAGCCCCGGCCTCATCTGCTTTTGCCTGTAATTCCACAGTATCAAGGGTAAAAAGTAATCTCCCCTTTTTTACTATCTCGTTGTCATCAAAACAGATACGCGTAATATAACCGCTCACCCCCGAACGAATTGAAATAATGTTGCCATCTACCTGGGCATTATCGGTACTTTCATAGTTGCCGCGCGTCGACCAATAGAAAAGGCCTCCGCAAACGATCAGTATTCCCGCCGCTATAAGCAAAATTGTTTTCCTGCTTTTTCTTTTTTGTTCCATTTTTTGAATTTTCATTAACCGACTAGTCGGTATGTAACGTAATAAAAATTGATATATTCTCTCTTTTCATAAACACCGGCCAAATAACATGTTGTACAACAAATTATTTTACACCATACCAATAAGCATCAGTTATCGGCTGCAACAGAGGTAAGGCAACAGGATAAATATCCAATATTGCTTTGAAAATGTGCTTATTACTCTTTAAACAACAATAAGAACCCTCTTTTGGTAAGCCTGTTTTCCATCAGTTCTTTCAGCTTAACAGCCTGACATTTCCTTCTTAGACGGCGAAGATATACAGCTTTAAATAGTTGCATTTTTTAAATATCCAATACACAATACCGACCGTTTGGTATGCAAATATAAAACTTTTTATTATTCGAAAGACTTTTTCAGAAAAAATTAAGCTTTTTATCTGAGGTGAACGATCAAAAACATATTTACAGCTCATGAACGCAATGGAATTATTATTACCGCCGCTAACCAGGTTGCGGCAGTGCACGACGTTTATCACTGCATAGCATCCAATGCCAAAGCTATAACGACTGGCTTGCAGGTACCTCAGGCCACAACTAACCGGCGTTTCATCCGGTACAGAATAACAATAGCAATTATAAAACCCGTAAAAACTATTGCTGCGCTAACCTGATAGATATGCAGCATTCCCAAATGATCGGCAACTGCTCCTACCAAAGGACCTGTTACTCCTAAGGAGATATCAATAAAGAGTCCGTAACCTGCCAGTGCCGAACCTTTATTCGAAGGGGCTACCAGCTTCACAGCCTCTACCCCCAGGGCCGGGAAGATCAGTGAAAAGCCTAAGCCGGTGACTGCAGCACCTGCCAGGGCAATAGAAGGACTTTTTGCCTGCCATAAAATCAACAAGCCCAGCACTTCAAAAGCCAGACTTACTATGCTGACTTTTAATCCTCCATAACGATCGATCATTTTACTGAAGAATACCCGCCCGAGAATAAACAGTATCCCAAATACAGTTAAACAAAGAGCCCCGTTCGGCCACTTCATGTACTGGTAATATAAGGTAATAAATGTGGAGATGGCACCAAAGCCTAATCCCCCAAGCGCCAGGCATATTCCAAACGGCGACACCGTTTTCAGAACTTTAAAGAATGGCTGCCTTTGTGAAGTTTTATTTTCTTTAAGCGCTTTTTTCCGGTTTGCGGTAACATACCCGAAAGATGCGATCAGTATAATGATTATACCGATGCCGGTCAGGCCAATACGGTCTGCCAGCAATACTCCCAGCGGCGCTCCAATAGCAAGAGCTCCATAGCTGGCAATACCGTTATATGAGATAGCCGTAGCGGTATGTTCTTCTCCAGCCTTGAGCATGGCCCAGTTCACCGGACTAGCTCCGATCATTCCTTCGGCGCATCCCGTCACCAGCCTGGTAATAATTAGTATAGACAGGCACAGCAATGGGTTTGAGCTGAATACACCTGAAAACGCCAGCAGTACTCCGCTTACTGCAAAACTGCTCATACTGATAAGTACAACTGGCTTAGGCCCCCTGAGATCCACTATCTTACCCGAATATCCCCTTGTCAGAAAAGTAGTAACATACTGAAGGCTGATCACTATTCCTGCAACTACTGTACTATAGCCCAGGGTATGATGAATAAAAACCGGCAGAACAGCCAGCGAAAAACCAATTACCAGGTATCCTGTAAAAGTAAGAAAGACAAAACCGGCTATTTCCAGCCGTATGTGTTTAGACGAAAGTTCCTTGCCTGAATCCATTTTTATCTCTATCCCGTGGGTAGAATGCACCAAAGATTTATTTTTTTTTGACAAAGCGGCCTATACCTTTACGATCAGTCGGAACATCATCTCCCAGCAACTTACCCCATGGCTTTAGTTCATCAATTCTGCCGAAATAAAAACAGCCGAAAAGAACGGACCCAGTTCAGAGAAGCGCCAGAGAAAGTTCATCAATAATTCCGCAATGTACCCACAATGAAGCCGCAATGAGGCCACGTTTTTGACGAAGAAAGGCAGGTTCATTGCGGCTTTATTGCGGGTGCATTGCAGCTATGCCCATAAGCTTTCCCTGAATTATCTTTTTCAACCTGCCTGCCATATGATAGCCTTGTTGCTGCGAAGACATACTGAAAGTTATTGCTCTTTAACTCGTAAAAATACTTTTTTTATTCAGATTTATCTTATCTTTTGGGCTTTGCAAAATAATAATTGATTCTTCAACCGGAGAAAATAACGAAACAGCAAATATTATTAATAACAACTCTCTTCTTTCTAAGATCAAAATTATTGGTAACAGGTAAATCAAAAGACCTGTAATCTTATTTGCGATAGTGTGAAGCATTGTAAGTCGTTTATATTTTATAAAACCAATAATAATATTCGCAATCCTCAGCAAAAAAACAATCAGTATAAAAACAATATACGACGACAGAATATCTTTGTGCTCCGAAATTAGATACAATGTAACAATTGCAAAAAAAGATAGATCTCCGACAGAGTCTAACTTAGCCCCTAATGATGATTCTATTTTATACTTTCTTGCAATGAAGCCATCCAAAGCATCTGTAATCCCAATCAGGAAATATAAGGTTATAAATATATATTCATCCCTAAAAAAGAACAATAAAAAAAGCGAAAAGAAAAACCTGCTTATTGACAACGTGTTGGGAATGTATTGTATGTTCATTGCCCGCGACAAGCTCCAGTGTTCATTTCAATATAAATATAAAATAGAATTCCAATGCTTAAATTTAGTACAAAAATGTAACTAATATTGCAGAATGACGCTTATAATTATTACCCTTATAATTATTGCAGGTTATTTCTTATTTAGAAAGAAAAAGATGCGTGCCGGAAGCCCGCAGCCAGATTACCCGGCGATCCTTAACAGGGAGGTAGCTTTTTACCAAAATCTCGATAAAAACGGCAAGGCCCGATTTGAAAAACTGGCTGACGAATTTCTGCGGTACGTCCATATTGAGGGTGTAGGAACGACGATCACTGATATTGACCGCGTGCTTATTGCCGCCAGTGCCATTATTCCTGTTTTTGGCTTTCCGGGATGGAAATATAAAAATCTAACCAATGTGATACTATACCCGGATACCTTCGGTAAAGACTTTCAATTTACAGGAAAGAGCCGCAACATCCTTGGTATGGTTGGTTCGGGGTATATGAACGGGCAAATGCTTTTATCCAGGGCGGCATTAATAAAAGGATTTTCAAAGGACCCGGGAAAAGAGAATACGGCCATACATGAATTCGTACACTTACTGGATCAATCAGACGGTGCCACAGATGGTATACCTGAAAACCTGATGGCTCATGAATATACTATCCCGTGGCTTAAAATGATGCACCAGGAAATGCGTCGCATTCAAGCAGGAAAATCTGATGTTAATCCGTACGCATTAACCAACGAAGCAGAGTTTCTGGCTGTAGCCGCTGAATACTTTTTTGAAAAGCCTGAAAAGTTCAGGCAGTTACATCCGGAACTATACCACATGTTAAGCCTGATTTTCGAACGGGATAGCCAGTGTCCAGATGCTGTTTAAACCCTTGTCACTCAGCATACGATAAGTAATTTATCCCGTCCAACAGGAGTATCTTCAATAGTTAGAATCCTTTTAAGCTGAGCTTGCAGTGGATGTATGACTCAGGAAATGCCGTATCCGGGTGTTTACATCTATATTATAAGGCCAGCCGAAATAGGTGCTGATAAACCGGTATTTGAGTGCATAATCATGTAAGTTTGAATTAAAATAAACTATTTGGTGATTTTCAGATGAAAACGAAAGCTTTATATGAGGCGCTGCTTTCATGACGCCCGAAGGTATTAAACTAACATCCGGTAAATGGGCAGCCTTACGGCTGAAAGTTATTATAAGCCGATTGAATTAATTTTATCATGGTATTTTCAATATTAAAGTTAACCTCCTTGTTTTTTACCTTTCAATAGTTTCTTTTCATCTGCACTCAACTTTCGCTGAAGCTTCTTCACATCTTCTGCAGCTGGAAGATTTTCTGGAACGATACCTCTTTTAGTTAGCATATCCCTTACTGCAAGATTGTTATCTATGTGTTCTCTTTCGATCTTCGAATGACCCTTCAAATCTTTGCTCTGCACATTCAAACCTGTCATTTCCGCTGCAAGATCTTTGGCTTTTATACTTATTGTCGGCAAGAAATCAGCGACAGGCCTATTGTCGGGTACTCCCATTTTTCGTTTTAAAGTATGGGTGTTTAATCTGAAAAGAGCTTGATCTCCTTTGCTTCTGATGATAGCAAATCCCTGGCTATCTATCCCTCTTTCATAGAGAATACCAGACAGATGTCTTTCTGTTTGGCTGAGTTTCTCCCGGGCTTTAACCCGGTCGAATTCGAGGAGTCTCTGCTCTATAATCTCAGCCCTTCGTGTTTGAACAGCAAAATAGTTTTGAGCAAATGCAATTTCTTCTTTTCGGCTATCCCCATTTTGGGCTATTAAATAACTCGCATATCTGGTTAAAAGAATATCATCTATCTCTTTTTCGGCCCCCTTTGGCATAGGTATCGTTTTCCTGACGTCAGGAAAATGATCGGATAGTTCTTCTCCGGCATTTTTGCATGAATCTTTCGCTTTTTGAATTACTTTCTCGAAGTTTTCCCATTTACTATATCCAAGTAAAATCTGCATTTCTCTTGCACTCCAACACTCAACACCTTCTAAATCTGATGCGGCTGCTTCGAATTGCTCAAATAAATGTTTTATATCTTCCGTTTTCATGATGATTTATTTCGTTATTGGGAATTGAACCGCCCAGTCAAAAACGGCCTTTTTGATACCAATAGCCGTCGTCACATTTTTGTGATGACAGGAATAGTCCTGGTTTTCGACAAACCCATATTCTATCATACGGGGGCAAGTGTTCAATTTGGTTCCTATCTCAAGCTCCGCATTAAGTTCGCTGGCCCATATATATGGGGTACCTTTCGGAGAATAGTATATATTAATCATGGTTTTATTCGTTTGATGTCAGTCGGTTTTAACGACCGTCATCTATTTTTGAGCACAATTAGGATAATAATGAATGATGGAATATCCATGATTTAAATTTCCTTCTTCAATTTAATTTCATTCAGACTGTCAGCGCTTGTTTTTTCAGTATCTATTGCATTTTGGGTAGGTAAATAAACATAGCTAATAATGGCACCTGTAACATCTCTTTCTACTTTAATCATCATCTTTCCAAACACCCATATTAAGGCGTCATTTTTATCGTCTATAATATCTGGCATTACAACGAAATTTGAACTACCTCCACCCCCATATTTAGACATGTATAAACTTCTTACCTCTGATCCTATTATACTAGTAGTAGTTTCTTCAAAAGACGGGTCATTTAAATGCGGGCTGGTAACGTATACTTGTAGTTTATATAGATTGCCCCGATAAAATAATGGCTTCAATTTACCAGGAGCGTTAATACCCAATCCAGTCAATTTAAAAATGTATACTCTATCTCCATCGTCAGAAATCGTCAACTTTTCCTCTTTCCCTAATTGTTCTGTAAAATGGAGATATTGACTTTCTGTTATATTTAGTTGAATCCCTAAAATAGCAGCGCTTTCAGATATAGGCTTTTCATTCTCTTCGTGAATCAAACTATTTAACGTTTTATTAGCTTCATTTATTTCATCCATCTTCTTTTCTCGCTCTGATTGACAAGAGACGATAACAATAGATATTAAAAAAATCAGTTTAAATATTATTTTCATTTCAGTACGTAATTGACTTAGCGCTAAGAATCCCAATAACTGCAAAAAGATGAACTATATCATTTTTCTCAATTTCAAAGGGATCATATTCTGGGTTTTCTGATACCGGTTTCACTTTATCATCAGAAGATCCAAGCCTGATTCTTTTAAATACAGCCAGGTCTTCGGTAATTATCCCATATGGGTTCCCGTATTCGATGTTAGATTTATTTTTAACGGCTCTGATACCGACAAAATCCTTATCGCAAATTGTGCTGCACATACTATTCCCTTTAGCTCGTACGATATATTGAGATCCGCGTAGCTCAGGAAAGTTTACAGTTCTTTTTTTACCAAGAGCACGTATCTTATCCAGATAACCATGAGAAAACTTTATAAAATCGATTTTACTATCGGTGCCAAGTGCAGTTTTTCGCGTGAGATATTCTGCAAGCTCTTTTGCATTATAAAGCTCTATATCATTACCAAGCCCTACTACTAACTTCCGGTATTGCGCAATGGTGGCATTTAGCTGATCATTCACAAAAGGATCCTTAATATCCAAGCCTTTTGTAAACTGCTTTTTATTTACATAATATTCTGTCTTAATATAGGCCTTATCCCTATGGTGTGTTACCCTGATTTTTACATTCCAGGTGCCATCTTCTCTTAGATTATGCTTTTGAACTTCTGCTTTAAAGGTTGCCATTTTGTTGCTGAAAACGGTGTGGAACAGTTGTGGAACAAATCTATATAAAAGTACAATTATTGCTGTACAAACATCACAAAACAAAAAAGCCCTCTTCGTTAGAAAAAGGGCTTTTTCAATGTAATTAACTGTGTTTTAGTTGGTGACCCCGCTGAGGCTCGAACTCAGGACCCACAGATTAAGAGTCTGTTGCTCTACCAACTGAGCTACGGAGTCGTTTTGGTGGTGCAAAGAAAAGAATTTCTTTCTTTTCTCACAACCAAAAATTCAATTATTATACATTTAAGCTAAAGAATATAATTCCGCACGCTGTTGTTTAATGGCTTCACTGCTGATATATTCATCGTAAGTCATTAGTTTATCGATAATTCCGCCGGGAGTCAGCTCAATAATCCGGTTGGCAACAGTGTTGGTAAGTTCATGGTCACGCGACGTAAAAATTATCGTTCCTTTAAAATCACTCATTCCGTTGTTCAGTGCGGTGATCGACTCAAGGTCAAGATGATTAGTTGGCTCGTCAAACAGCAGCACATTAGCCTGCTGAAGCATCATTTTAGAGAACATACAACGCATTTTCTCGCCTCCTGAGAGAACAGAACATTTTTTCAGTACTTCTTCACCGGAAAAGAGCATTCTGCCCAGGAAGCTACGGATGAACTGTTCGTCTTTATCGCCTTCCGAATATTCCCTTAACCAGTCAATCAGGTTCAGATCTTTTCCTTCAAAATAGGCAGAGTTATCATTCGGAATATCTGCTGCATTAATCGTTATCCCCCATTTAAAGCTTCCCAGGTAATCGTTATCCCTTCCTGTAAGAACGTCGTAAAATGCGGAAGTTGCAAGGCTGTTTTGCGAAAGCAGGGCAATTTTATCGCCTTTGTTAACCATAAAGTTAACGTCAGAAAACAAAACTTCTCCGCCTGAAACCTTTTTAAGTTTCTCAATCTGCAGGATCTGGTCTCCGGCTTCCCTTGCCTGATTATTGAACATAATGGCAGGATATTTTCTATTGGATGGCCTTATCTCATCGAGGTTGATCTTTTCGAGTGCTTTCTTACGACTGGTGGCCTGTTTAGATTTAGAGGCATTGGCGCTAAAGCGGCGGATAAATTCCTGCAGTTCCTTTACCTTATCCTCCATCTTTTTATTCTGATCAGAGCGCTGCCGGAGGGCCAACTGGCTGGATTCATACCAGAAAGAATAGTTTCCGGTAAAGATGCTCATCTTTCCGAAATCAATATCTACGATATGGGTACAGACAGTATCAAGAAAGTGACGGTCGTGGGATACTACCAGCACAATATTTTCATATCCGGCTAGAAAGTCTTCCAGCCATGAAATAGTGTCGATATCAAGGTCGTTGGTAGGCTCATCCAGCAAAAGAATATCAGGGTTTCCAAAAAGCGCCTGTGCAAGCAGTACCCGTACTTTCTGGTTACCGTCAAGTTCCTTCAGTAATTTATAATGGCCCTCTTCTTTTATTCCAAGGCTGCTTAGTAAAGTAGCGGCGTTATTTTCAGCGTTCCAGCCATCCATTTCAGCAAAGATATTTTCAAGCTCTCCTGCCCTTTCACCATCCTTATCTGTAAAGTCTTCCTTGGCATAAAGGGCGTCCTTCTCCTTCATTATGCCATACAGTTCTTTATGCCCCATCAGAACAGTCTCGATTACCGAAAATTCGTCGAAAGCATAGTGATTCTGCGTTAGCACAGCCATCCGTTCGCCTGGAGTAAAACTTACAGAACCACCACTGGGGTCTATTTCGCCCGATAAAATTTTCATAAAGGTAGACTTGCCGGCACCGTTTGCTCCTATAACGCCATAGCAGTTGCCATGCGTAAATTTGAGATTAACGTCTTCAAACAGTGTACGTTTCCCGTAACGTAAAGATAGATTGGATACTGTAATCATGCCTTTAAAAATGAGGTGCAAAGGTAGCTATATTCTAAATGATTTGCCAGCTTGCAGAAAAGATTTATTTTAGGATGTTTTTATGATGACAAAAGAAGAGCTAATCATTGCTATCGGGCATACCCTGCTGAAAACCAAGGCGGTTAAGCTGGCAAACCTTGCCAAAAATCAGACGCTGCTGATCAGGGACCTGATTGATCTAACTTTTTTTAAAGATACATCGATAGCATTCAGAGCTGCCTGGATATTAGAACACGCGGAAAAATACTTTCCTGAAAAATTTGCGTCAGAATTATTCTATTTCCTTGAATCTTATCCCATTCAAAATAATAACAGTTGCCGCAGGCATTACACTAAAATCTTAATGAATGTTCTGAAAAGCAACAGCATTCCTTCAAATTTTGATTATACCGCTATCATTGAGGCTACTTTCGGATGGCTCGCCGACCAG
>JAATFW010000161.1 GCA_015654985.1 Sphingobacteriales bacterium
GGTTGCGGGTTGAAGGTTGCGGGTTGAAGGTTGCGGGTTGAAAGTTGCGGGTTGAAAGTTGCGGGTTGAAGGTTGAAAGTTGGAGGTTGAAAATTGTGGGTTATGGGTTATGGGTTATGGGTTATGGGGATTATGTTAAACAGAATGTTTAAGTAAAGGGAAAAGATTCATTCTTACACCTGAAAGCTAGTTCTTTAACTGACGACATTCAACCTTCAACTTTCAACTTTCAACTTTCAACTTTCAACCTTCAACCCGCAACCTTCAACTCATTATCTTATCAAACATCAGTCCTTCTTTCAATGAATAGGCCGACATGGCTATTTCGGGGATCTGAAGTTCGGTGATGATGTAAGAGGTTACGATGGCCGAAACGACAATCATGTCGATACGGATGGGAATGATTAATTCGTTTGCGGCGCGTTCGGCGTGGCTGGATTTGAGAATGTCATGGATGACCGAGTGAAACTGATCTGAATTAAATAAGAAGCTGGTCTTTCCGGTTCGGGGAGGAAGGTTAAATTTTTTGATTGCCAGGTCGGCAAATGTTTCGAATGCTCCGGCTGAACCTATCAGTAATTGAGGCTTAAAGATATACCCGTTGATTTTAAGGTCTGTAAGCTGCTCATCCAGATACTGATGAATAGCCAGGATATCGGCGTCGGACACGGGGTCGGAATGATGAAAGAGAGGTCTTAAAAGGGCCGCTCCCAGGGGATAGCTTTTTTTATGGAAGATTTCGTGCTTATCGCAAAAGATAAATTCTACGCTTCCTCCTCCGATATCCATAATCAGTGCCGGGTCTGAAAAATCTACCGCACGTTTTACTCCTGTGTATATAAGCTCTGCCTCGCGGGTACCATCGATTAATTTAATGTCTATTCCGGTTTCCTGCTTTACTTTACTTATGAAATCAGGGCCGTTTGAGGCATTCCTTAAGGCTGCTGTTCCGGCAGCATAGATTTCGGTTGCTCCGGATTCTGTTATCAGTGATTTAAAGAAACGCAGGGCTTCCAAACCCCGTTCGAAGGCGATATCGGTAATCAATCCTTTTGTAATTCCTCCTTCTCCTAATTTAACATCCCTCTTTTCTGCGATGATTTGCTGAACGATTTTATCGTCGGCGACATCTGCGATCACCAGATGGAAAGTATTAGTGCCGAGATCGAGTACTGCCAAGCGCCTTTTCATGATTTTAAGTTTAAGAATCTATTTTCTTTAAAGCATTAAGTATTTTCTGTTCATAATTTTTTTGGTCTTCTATTACTTCAAGTGCGCTGTAATAAAGCATCGCATTGAAGCCATTGGTATCTCCGCTGTCTCTGAGATCGGTTCTTACTGCAATTACCGGAATATTCCTGGCGGCAGCATAGCCACATTCCCAGCAGGTTCCGCTATCAGCATCCGCACCATCCAGTATTGCTACAATCACTGAAGCTGCTTCGATACCACTCTTGCAGAGAGAATAGATCTCTTCGGTTGTTTTATTTAAACACTCCCTCTGAGGAAGAAACACCTGAAAACCGCTTTTTGTTAACAATTCAGACAAATTAAGATTAAATTTCATCTCTGCGGCAGTAAACAGGGGCGCAGCCAGATAAATTGAGGTCATTGGATATTAAATTATATGATTAATAATGCGGCAAAAATAAAGAATCGGGAAACAAAAAAAGCCACTTATTGTGGCTTTAAGATAATTTATCTGATAGTTTATATTCTTCCCTGATCCTGAATCGCTATTCAAAGTATTCTTTCATACGCTCGAAAAAGCTTTTTTCATGCTTTCCGGGTTGCGGTTTGAAATTAGGGGATTCCTGAAGTTTTTCAAGCAAGTCGCGTTCTTCCCTTGAAAGAGCCTTAGGTGTCCAGATATTCACATAGATCAGTTGGTCTCCGCGGTGATAGGAATTCACTTCGGGAACTCCCTTTCCTTTCAGACGAAGTATTTTACCTCCCTGGGTGCCCGGTTCAATTTTGATTTTGGCCTTTCCATCTATGGTAGGAACTTCAACATTGGCTCCAAGTTCTGCTTCTGCGAAACTTATATGAAGGTCGTAAACTACGTTGTTCCCCTCGCGCTGCAGGGTTTCGTGTGCGATCTCTTCGATCAGAATGATCAGATCGCCCGGCATCCCTCCATTTGGAGCTGCATTACCCTTGCCGCTCATGGAAAGCTGCATTCCTTCGCTTACACCGGCAGGGATGTTTATGGTAATGGTTTCTTCGCCCCGTACCACACCGTCGCCATGGCATACATTACATTTTGAAGTGATCTGGGTACCTGTTCCGTTACAGGTAGGACAGGTGCTCGTGGTCTGCATCTGGCCGAGTATGGTATTGGTTACCCTTCTGACACTACCGCTGCCGCCGCAGGTATTACAGGTGTGAAATGATGACCGGTCTTTAGCACCGGTGCCATCGCAGGTACTGCATACCACCAGTTTGTTGACCTTTATTTTCTTTTCTGCGCCTTTGGCAATTTCTTCAAGGTTCAGCTTTACTTTTATCCTGAGGTTGCTGCCCCTGGACACACGTCTGCCGCCTCCGCCTGAACTGCCTCCTCCGCCGAAGAAGCTTTCGAAAGGACTGCCTCCACCGAATATATCTCCAAACTGGCTGAAGATATCGTCCATGTTCATATGGCCGCCGCCGTATCCTCCGGCACCTGAAGTTCCGGCATGACCAAATTGGTCATAGCGTTGCTTCTTTTCGGGATTGCTGAGCACTTCGTACGCTTCTGCAGCTTCCTTGAATTTTTCTTCTGCTTCTTTATCCCCGGGATTTTTGTCGGGGTGGTATTTTATAGCCAGTTTACGGTATGCCTTTTTTATTTCATCTGCAGCTGAACTCTTTGAAACACCCAGTATGTCGTAATAATCTCTCTTTGCCATTTTAACTTCCTACCACAACTTTTGCAAAACGGATGACCTTATCGTTCAGATAATATCCTTTTTCTACTTCGTCAATTACTTTTCCCTTCAGGTCTTCAGAAGGAGAGGGCACATTGGTTATGGCTTCGTGCAGGTCGGCGTTAAATACCGTGCCTATCGATTCCATTTCCTTCAACCCTTTTTGATTGAGAATATTCTTAAGCTTGCCGTGCACCAGGCTGATGCCTTCTTTAACGGAAGTAATATCGGAGGAACTTTCCATTGATCTTAATGCCCGTTCGAAATCATCAAGCACAGGAAGAAGGCTTTGTATGACTTCTTTTCCTGCTGTTTGAAGCAGATCTATCCGTTCTTTGGTTGTACGTCTTTTAAAATTATCGAACTCGGCATATAAACGTAAATATTTATCGTTTGCATCTGACAAATCTGCACGTAGTTTTTCTTCTGTGCTGAGTGTGTCTGCCGGTTCTTCAATAGCATCCTCGCCGGTACCTGTTCCGGAATTCTGATTTTCCGTCTGTACGGCCTGCTCCATTTCCTGCTCATTAATGTTCTGAGCGGTATTTTCGCTGGATAAAGGCTCTTCTTCGCTATTTTTCTTCTTGTTTTTCAACATATCTGAAAAGTTCATATGTGTACTTGTGACAAATTTTTTGCCATTAATTAAAAACAGTCAAGCTGTCATGGGTCTTGCTGATCTACTGTCAGCAGGCAGTGAGGGGCTGTACCGCTCCAGTTAAACCATCTTTACATCTTCAATAATCCTCCCGTTTTCGCATTTAATGATGCGCGAAGGGAAGGTGCGGATGAGGTGGTAATTATGGGTGGCCATCATGACGGCCGTTCCGGAGCGGCTGATGTCTTTTAACAGCAGCATTACTTCTTCAGATGTTTCGGGGTCAAGGTGCCCCGTCGGCTCGTCGGCGAGAATTATTTCAGGATCGTTCAGCAGTGCCCTGGCAACTACAACACGCTGTTGTTCTCCTCCTGACAGCTCATGAGGCATTTTCTTTAATTTCGAACGCAGTCCGACTTTTTCCAGCACATCACGGATGCGTTCGTCAATCAGTTTTTTATCTTTCCAGCCGGTGGCTTTCATCACAAACTGCATGTTGTCTTCAACAGTTCTGTCGGTTAAAAGCTGAAAGTCCTGGAATACTATGCCAAGTTTTCTCCTGAGGAACGGGATGTCTTTGTCGGAAAGTTTTTTCAGATCGAAGCCTCCGGCATGGCCTTCACCTGTTCCGATACTGATCTCACCATAGATCACCTTCATCAGGCTGCTCTTGCCCGAACCTGTCTGGCCAATGAGGAATACAAACTCGCCTTTGTCTATGTGCAGGTCTACATTTGTCAGCACCAGATGTTTCTGCTGATAAACGTCTACATTGTGGAGTTTTATAATGGTGTTGCCAATCATATTAAAGTTCTAATTTTACAATTTTGCCAAAAGGAAGGTCCCTTATCAGGGCCATGATATCATCGAGCCTGTTTGCCAACCCCAGTTTTGTAAGAGTTTTTTCAGGCCTGTCTACCCTGAAGTAGGCCAGTAAAGTAAATTCTTCATCACGCAATTGCACATAATCAGGAATTTTAGCTATACCTTTTACCTTAATGATATACATGCCTCAAAGTTAAACTTTTCCTTTTAAATGAGATTGCAGAATTACGATTATAAAGAAAGAAGGAACTGCATGGTGTTAATGCCGTCGGCATAGTCCCACAAACGGGGTGACTGGGTTTCTCCGAAGTTTACCTGCTGAACAGGAATTGGAAGCCTTACCCGGCCTGCGATACACTGAATCTCTCCGGAAATATTTTCCAGCTTCTCTTTCAGTGATTCAATATCCTGATATTCTTCATAATAGAGGGTGGCAAGGGGAGAGCTTAATCCACTGTTACCGGCTGAATCAGTATTTTCTTCTGTTGCGGGGCTGTCTGCCCTTCTTACCAGCAAAAAGCCGTTATCTAAATGAGGTTCCCTGTTTACCAGGTAGATAGACTTGTTATAATCGTAATTGTTGTTGTACTTGTGGTGATTGATTACATCATTGAACGGTTCTATCGCTTCAAAGAACTTGTTAAATACATATCCCCGGGGGACATAAAGCTTAGAGACATTGCGGCAGCCGAGGCCAAAGTAATCAAATATATCGTTTCCTAAATTTTTTAAATCTTCGCTGGTTTCGTCGCCCGAAAGGACCGCTATGCTGTTACGGTTCCTGCGGATAATGTGAGGGACCTTTTTAAAGTAATGTTCAAAATATCTTGAGGTGTTATTGCTTCCTGTTGCTATCACGGCACCAAAGTCATGCAGCCTTTCTGTATACCTGATCTGCAGGGCAAGAGAAGGCTCAAACCCGGTTAACTTATTCAGGAGGAAAGGCGTTAAATGCTGGTCCTGTGAAGAAAGCTTTATAAGAGCAGTGTTTCCGCTGGCAAGCACACAAAGAATATCATGGAATCCTACCAGGGGAATATTTCCTGCCAGAACCAGTCCGACTGTTGTGGCAGTCTGCGGGGTTTTCCTGTTTATTCGTTCGGTTTCAAACCAGGAGGCAATGTCTTTTTCGTTCAGCATTATACCAATTCCTCTTACAGCTTTTTCTGTTTGCGCGGGAGTAAACCATGCATTATAATGCTTTGCAGACTGGATAAGATCCTTTAATTCATTGTCGTGAGAAGAGCGTAAATATTGTCCTAACTGTGTAAAAGCTTGTTGTATTTGGGGTGCGAAAGTGGCTTCCATCTGATTAAATCAAGAGATTGTATTATATTTGCACTGTTTTTGCTGAGTAAAGACGGCAAAGTTACGGAAAAGATATTTCAGACATGGCGATTATAATAACAGACGAATGTATAAACTGTGGGGCGTGTGAACCGGAATGCCCTAATAATGCAATATATGATGCGGGGGCTGCGTGGCGTTTTTCTGATGGAACCGCTCTGCGCGGTGTAATTGATTTTGGCGATGGTACCACACTCGATGCTGAAGAAACACAATCACCTATCTCCGAGGAGTTCTATTATATCGTTTCAGATAAGTGTACGGAATGTAAAGGCTTTCATGATGAACCTCAATGTGCGGCTGTTTGCCCGGTAGATTGCTGTATCGATGATGAAGATGTAAGAGAAACAGAGGAAGAACTGCTTGCTAAAAAGGCATGGCTTCACGGGGAAGGTTAGGCTTTAAGATTTATTTCATCTACCTGTGAAATGAAAAAGAGGCTGAATTGTGCAGCCTCTTTAAAAAATTCAATAAAATAGTTTTATTCTCTTCTTACAGTCTTTAGTGAATACTCTGTGTTTTTGTTTTATTCCGCAATTTCTTTATTAGGAATAACGAGAACAGGGCACTTTGTACGGCGTACTACTTTTTCGGCTACGCTGCCCGAAATAAAATGATCAAAGCCTGTTCTTCCATGGGTTCCTAAAATAATCAGGTCCGCGCCCCATTCTTCGGCTGTCTGCAGAATCTCATCTCTGGCATTACCCAGTTTATGAAAAGTATAGGTAGCAGTGCCTTCGCCGAATGAGTCAGAAAGATGGTCGAGGAGTTTTTTACTCGATTCATCCTGTATCTGCATCAGATCGGGCATCACTACAGGGGGTTCATTCAGCATCGGATCTGTAACATAAGGGGTAGATACCGGAATCTCATTTACATGTAACAGGGCAACGGTAGCATTGAACTTTTTTGCAAGGTCATAACCGTATGATGCTACTCCCTCTGAATACCTGCTGTCTTCCACAGCGATCAGTATTCTTTGAAGTTGATTTATACTTTTCATTTTCTTTGAAATAGTTATTGATATAATAATTTATTTTTTTAGAGGTATCAATGAGACCGCTTCGCTAAGTTATTGATAAAATACCTGTAAAAGCCTTCATGATGCCGTTTCACCCCGGGTGTCTTTAGCGGCGATGACGTTCTGCAAAATGCTCATGATGTTCATTATTTTTTATAAAGTTAAAACACTTAACATTAAGGTTAAGTTTTAATATGTATATTTTTAATTCTTAAGGAAGGCAGAAATCAGATCCCTGCTTTCGGAGAAGATCATTATTATTAAGGACAGGGCGACCCTTCTATAAATGTGAGAGAGGATGAAGAAGATCTGTGAGCCCGAATGGTAAAGGAAATTGCATATAAAGCAATTTTCTATAAGTTTGTAGAATTATGTTGGATTCCAGGTTTGGTATATGCCATTTATCAATGGTACCGGTTAGGGCTGAAGCTTCAGATAAAAGTGAAATTCTTTCCTATGTTCTTTTTGGTGATTGTTTCGAGATTTTGGAGCATACTGAAAGATGGGTTTTAATTCTTACAGCCTTCGATAAGTATGCCGGCTGGATTGATAATAAGCAATTCATTGAATTAACAGCCAACCAGTATGAAGAGCATTCTGAACATTATCAGATCCTGGGACCTACTGTTTATCAGCCTCTTATAAAGGTTTCTTCCGGGGAGCTTCTGTATCTGGTTGCCGGCAGTTGCATTCCCCCTATGAATAACAATAGCTTTTATCTAAACAGGGAAGAATATAAATTTGCGGCAATGCCTCTTCTTGCTGCCGGGGCCGATTTTTCGGAACATATTGTTTCTTATGCGCATTTCTATCTCCAATCGCCTTATTTATGGGGAGGGAGATCTCTTTTTGGGATAGACTGTTCCGGCTTTACACAAGTGGTTTTTAAGATGCTTGGCATTAAACTTAAACGGGATGCCTGGCAGCAGGCTGAACAGGGAAGAATTGTTAATTTTCTTCAGGAGGTTAAACCCGGCGATCTTGCTTTTTTTGATAACGAAGAGGGCCGTATTATTCATGTTGGCATTATGCTGAATGAACATGAAATTATTCATGCTTCAGGGAGGGTGAAAATAGATCCTATTGATGATCAGGGTATTTATAGTGTTGATCTGAAGCGTTATACGCATAAATTGAGGATAGTAAAGAGGATGGGAGCTGCGGGTTGAACTCACATCTCAATTTTCCAGATCATCACCATTCTGTCGTCTCCAACAGAGATAAGAGAGCCGTTTTTTGTGTTCCAGCTTAATTTGTTTACGGAGTGGGTGTGTGCATCGGTCCCCTTTTCCCGGCTTATGATCTTTAAAAGCTTCAGGGTTTCAGCGTTCCATATTTTAATACTTTTGTCCTGGCTGCAGGTGGCGAAATATGGGGAGGAAGGATGAAATTTAATATCATATACAGCAAACATATGAGCCGTAATACTTTCTTTAAGTTCAAGTTCCGGGATGCTCCATATATTTAGTTTGGCATCGCGTCCTCCGGAGAGGAGAAGGTGTCCATCAGGGGAGAAGCAAAGGGAGGTAACCGGCATGGTGTGTCCTGGCAGCTCTTTTATCAGCGAATAATCATGAGAACTGTAGATCCTGATAAAATTATCTTTACAGCCAAAAGCGATCAGTTGTTCGCCGGGACTTATAGCCATACAACGGACAGTTTCTGCAGATACCTTAAATGTATAAATCAGCTTGTTGGTGACAAGATCTGTAACAGATACCGTGCCGTCTTCAGAGGCGGCAAGCAGTTCTTTCTTTGTAGAAAGAGAATTGACAGAGAAAACCGGTAATGTATGGTTGTGAAGGCGGGCAATAACTGCCTGTTCCGTGAAACTGTAAATATTTATCTGGCCGCTTATTTCTCCTGAAGCCATTACAGAGCCGTCAGGGGGTATATGCAAAGAATATACGGAGGTTTTTACCGGCATCAGCACCTTTACCGGGGAAAGGCTGTCAAAACTCCACTGAACAATTCCCTTATCATTTCCGGCAGTATAAAAGAAATCACTTTCAGCAGAAGATTCTACTGAATAAATTGAATTCTGATGTCCTGCAAGAGCCGCAAGCCGTTTTATTTCCATCGTTTTACAGTTAGCTTTTAGATTCAGCAGCCAGGTTTTGGCTTTATACCTGCTTTTACCTGTGCGCTTTTACCCTTTCAACTCTGAACTTTTAACCTTGAACATTCAACCCTGAACCCTGAGCATCTAACCCTGAACTTTCAACTTTTTTTCACTTATGCCTTTTCTCCAGATTTTCGGCAATAGTCTTCAGATCAAGGTTCTTCTCTTTAAGAAGTACTATTAAATGAAATACAAGATCTGACGCTTCGTTGATAAGATCTTCTTCTGTCTGGTTAAGAGCAGCCACCACTGTTTCCACGCCTTCTTCGCCAACTTTCTGTGCAATTCTGTTAATGCCTTTTTTATGGAGGCTGTTTACGTAAGAGCCTTCCAGAGGGTTTTCGTACCTGTCGGTAACAATCTGTTCAAGCTTAAAAATGAAATTCTGGTTAAAATTGGTGGAAAAGCAGCTTCTTGATCCTGTATGACAGGTAGGGCCTAACGGATCTGCTTTAATGAGGATAGTATCGTTGTCGCAGTCGGAATGAATGCTTTTAACATAGAGGAAGTTGCCGCTTTCTTCTCCCTTGGTCCATAAACGTTTTTTTGAACGGGAGAAAAAAGTCACTTTACCTTCTTCTTTTGTTTTCTGAAAAGCCTCCCGGTTCATATAACCGAGCATGAGTACTTCAAGTGTTTGTTCGTCCTGAATGATAACAGGGAGTAACCCGTCGCTTTTATTAAAATCTAATTCCATTGTGTTCTGTAATATTATCTAACTATGCTGTGATCATCGTTACAGCCGTACTTCAATATGCTGTTCCCTCAATCTTTCTTTCAGCGAAGGTATCAGTATTTCGCCGTAGTGAAATACCGAAGCAGCAAGCGCCGCATCGACATTTGTTTTTTGAAACACATCGATAAAATGCTGAACGGTTCCTGCACCGCCCGAAGCAATCAGAGGAATAGAAATACTGTCGTTGATCTTTTTAAGAAGGATGTTATCAAAGCCTCCTTTTGTTCCGTCGTGATCCATGGAAGTAAGAAGAATCTCGCCGGCCCCGCGGTCTTCGACTTCCCTGATCCAGTTTTCTGTTTCAATTCCGGTGGGAATACGGCCGCCGTTGAGATGTACAAGGTTTCTGCCGTTAACGAATTTGGTATCGACAGCTACCACTACAAACTGTTTACCGAAAGCAGCCGCAAGTTCATTCACCAGGAGGGGATTACGAACGGCCGCCGAATTAATGGAGATCTTATCTGCTCCTGAATTCAGAAGAATATCAGCATCTGCTATCTCATTAATACCGCCGCCAATAGTAAAGGGGATATTTACCTGTCTTGCAACAGCTTTAACAAGTTCGGCCATTGTTTTACGGCGCTCGTGCGTTGCCGTAATATCAAGAAAAACAAGTTCATCGGCACCCTGACGCGAATATTGCCATGCAAGTTCAACCGGGTCGCCCGCGTCTCTAAGGTCAACAAAGTTAACTCCCTTAACAGTGCGCCCGTCTTTTACATCCAGGCAGGGGATGATTCGTTTGGCAAGGCCACCCGATCTCTTGTTCTGCAGTTGCCCTGCGCTTTCTCCATCCGGAGAAGCAGAAGTTATATATTTCCTTAAATCATTCATTACAGACCCCGGAGGGGAAGGGATTAAAATGATATCAGCGATTTTAAATTCCAGTCCTGTATTTCTTCTACCGTGATATGTCCTTCATAGATCGCTTTACCTACCACACAAGCCTCCACTTTTATTTCCTGCAGTGTCCGGATATCATCCATAGAACTGATACCACCAGATGCAATCAGCTTAATAAAAGGAGAATGATCTAATAATTTCTTATAAAGATCGACTCCGGCGCCTGCAAGTTTGCCGTCTTTATTAATATCAGTACAAAGGAACCTGAAAAAGCCGAGATTAAGACAGATGTCTACGTAGTCCATCAGTCTTATAGGCGAACTTTCCATCCATCCCGAGTATTTAATCACTTCATCAAGCACATCTATAGCTACCACTACCTGATCTGAACATTGTTCCTTTCCGCAGATAGCTTTACTTAATTCAGTTAAAAAATCGGGATTTGTAATAGCCTGGGTTCCTACAATTACCCTGTGAATACCGGCATCAATCAGTTCCCTGACTTTATCAATACTGCGTACTCCGCCGCCATACTGAACCTTCATGTCGGTTTTATGAATAATATCAGAAAGATATTCCTGGTTGCTGAAATCACCTTTGGCGCCATTCAGATCAATAATATGAACGTATTCGGTACCGTTCGACTGGTACTTTTCGATCATTTCTTCTAATGTTACATCGTAAAATGTAGCCTGCTGGTAGTTTCCTTCACGTAAACGGACAACTTTTTTGTCCAGAATATCAATTGCCGGGATGATGTACATATGTTTCTATAATTCTGAAAAGTTTTTAAGTATTTGTTCCCCTGCTTCACCTGATTTTTCAGGATGAAACTGGACTCCATAAAAATTATCTTTCTTTACCGCCGCCGAAAATTTTAATCCATATTCGGCAAAAGCGAGTGTAAAAGTAGAATTAAATTCTATAAAATAGGAATGTACGAAATAAAAGTAAGCGCCATTATTTATATCCTTAAATAATTCATTATCAAATTGTATGCAAACTTTGTTCCATCCGGTATGCGGAACCTTGATTTTTAAGTCGTCGGTGAAATGCCTGGTTTTAAGAGGGGTAATACCCAGCAACTCAGCGTTCCCTTCCTCCGAAAACTCGGTCAGAAGCTGCATCCCCACGCATATTCCAAGAACAGGTTTTGCTGTTGATTTTATTTTATCAACCATGCCGCTCTCTGTTAATTTTTGCATGGCTGCGCCTGCATGACCTACCCCCGGTATAATATAATGGTCGTATTGCTCAAAATCGTCAGGAGAACTGATCATTTCGTAGGAGATAGCCTGTCGTTCAAGAGCCGCGGTAAGCGAGAAAATATTACCGGCCCCGTAGTTCACTATGCCAATCCGGCGGCCTTTAGTCTTGTTGTTTTCTACCATTGGTCTTTTATATATCGGGGTATGCTGTGTAATAAATATTTAACAATTGCGGTTACATATTTTAAAGTAATCCTTTTGTACTGGGCAGCCGCATATTGTTTACATCTCTTTTTACGGCCATTTTTATGGCCCTGGCAAAAGCTTTAAAGATGGCCTCTATCTTATGATGTTCGTTATATCCTTCTGCTTTAATATTTAAATTACACCTCGCCGCATCACTGAAGGACTTGAAAAAGTGATAAAACATTTCAGTAGGCATTTCTCCAACTTTTTCACGTTTAAACTCGGCGTCCCACACAATCCAGCTTCTTCCTCCGAAGTCGATGGCTACCTGAGCCAGGCAGTCGTCCATAGGCAGGCAAAAACCGTACCTTTCTATTCCCCGCTTATTTCCGAGAGCTTTTGCAAAAGCTTCGCCCAGAGTGATACCTGTATCCTCAATGGTGTGGTGCTCATCGATATGAAGATCTCCTTTTGCAAGAACCTCCAGATCCATTTCGCCATGCCGGGCGATCTGATCGAGCATATGATCAAAAAAATGGATTCCTGTAGCTATTTTTGCTTCTCCCTTTCCTTCAAGATTGAGCTTTATATAAATATCTGTTTCTTTCGTAGTCCGTCTTTGTTCAATCTCTCTTTTTCCCGCCTTAAGGAACTCATAAACATCTTTCCATGTGGTGGTTTCCATTGCCAGAAATTCTTTCAGGCCCTCAGCACCGGTGGCTATTTCATCTGCACCTAAACCTGCATCCTGTTTAAGCCATATTGCTTTGGCATTCAGATTCTTTGCAAGCATTACATCGGTTATCCGGTCTCCTATAACGTAAGAATTTTCCAGGTCGTATTTCGCTGTATCAAAATAATGATTTAAAAGGGCAGTTCCCGGTTTGCGGGTAGGAGCATTGTCATGTGCAAAGGTACGGTCTATAATTACGTCCTTAAAGAATACGCCCTCATTCTCAAAAGCCTTTAAGATAAATTGATGTACCGGCCAGAAATTCTCTTCAGGATGTGAATCAGTACCCAGTCCATCCTGGTTGGTTACCATTACAAAGTCAAAATCAAGTTCTTCTGCTATTTTGACCATGTATTTAAAGGCCCCCGGATAAAACTCAAGCTTATTAAATGAATCTACCTGATAATCTGCAGGCTCGAGTACGAGCGTTCCGTCGCGGTCGATAAATAAAACTTTTCTTCGTGGCAGTTCAGTGGTATTACCGTCTGTTGTACTGCTGTTTTCTAAGCTGTTCATAATTTCAACTTTCAGGGCCGGGTATATTGTTTTAATGTTTCTGTTAGCAGGGCGTTTTCTTCAGGAGTTCCTATGGTGATCCTGAGGCTGCCTTCGCATAATTTTACGCTGGAACGGTCGCGGACAATAATGCCATGTTCTACAAGGAAATTATAAATTCCCCGGGCATCGGTGGTCTTAACCAGAATAAAGTTGGCGTCGGACGGGTATATTTTTAAAACGGAAGGAAGTACTGCCAGATCAGCAGCGAGCAGTTCGCGCTGCCTGACAGTTTCCTTTATCCATTCATTCACCTGACCGATATTTTTCAGAGCTTCAAGTGCAAGTTGCTGGGAAGCCTGGTTGATATTGTAGGGAGGTTTTACTTTATTAAAGACCTCGATGATCTCTTCACTTGCAAAAGCCATCCCGATACGTAAACCCGCCAGTCCCCATGCCTTTGAAAGCGTCTGTAAAACTACCAGGTTACTGTATTCAGTAAGTTCGCGGATAAAGGTTTTCTGCTTTGAATAATTAATATAGGCCTCATCTATTACTACGATTCCGTTGAAATTAACCAGGATAGATTCTATATCTTCCCGGAAAATAGAATTGGCAGTAGGGTTATTGGGCGAACAGATAAAAATAAGTTTGGTATTTGCGTCTATTGCTTCGGCTATTCTCTCAAGATCAAGCTGATAGTTTTCTGTGAGGGGAACTTTTTTTACTTCAACATCATTAATATTGGCCGAAACTTCGTACATGCCATAAGTAGGAGGTACAGTGATCACGTTATCAATTCCCGGGCGGCAAAAAGCCCTGAAAAGGATGTCTATAGCCTCATCGCTTCCGTTGCCAAGAAAAATATTCTGCGGGGGTACCCCTTTAATCTCACTCA
>JAATFW010000003.1 GCA_015654985.1 Sphingobacteriales bacterium
CTCAATATCTTCATCCTGGAGAGGGTCTATTGCCGAGCGGTTAAAAACGAAATAGTCAGACGAAGCGATACTCTCTACAATAATCTTTTCGTCTGCCGGTATCTCAGCAGACACATCCGGGGAAATAGTTTGAAGATCCTCTGGTTCGTATTCCTGAACACCCTGCGTATCTTCTATAAGATGTTCTGTAACCGGAATTACTGTTTCTATCGGGCCTTTAATATCTTCAGCTTCCTCAATATACGTAATTGCTGCTTCAGTACCCTCCTCTTTAAACAATACTGTTTCCGGCAGGTCCTTCTCTGCATCCCGGTTATCAGGAGCCATTGCGGTAATTGTAGTGTCTGTAGTTTCTTTCTGAAGCTGCTCCATTGATGAAATATCATCATCATCCGGAGATAAAGAAATTCCGGGTGTAAGAAAGGTTGCAGGGCTGTAAATAAAGCGGTGTAATACTTCGCGTTTCGGAGCATAAGCGGATGCCTTTAGCAGATGCATGTCGTATTGCCCCGGATCAGTTTTCTGTAATGCGGTGGCATATGCAAAATGTAAGGGCTGGCAATATGGATACTTCTGCACGAGGTATTTCAGTGACGCAATATCTGCCTCACTTAGATCTCCTGCAGGCTGGAGAAATTTTAAAAAATCTCCTTTACCTGTTACAATTAGTTCTCCCACTTGATTAAAATAATTTATTTATCACCTTTAGCTTTCAGCTTTCCGCCTTTAGCTTTCAGCTCCTTCTACCAGTTTGCGAATGCCCTGTTGAAAATGTCTTCTGTTAATTGCTTGTTAATTCTCTCTATCATGGCACTTTCCTGAGATTGAATATTGCTGCCGTTAACCTGGTCAAACCGGGTAAAAGACTGCTCAAAACTCAGCTCATTATTCAGCGTATTAATGAATTTCACACTAACAGTGATCGTTAACCTGGTAGCTTCAGCACGCTCGTTGCCTGTAACAGAAGCAGGTTTAATGCTGTAGTCGGTAATGCGGCCTTCAAAATTACCGTCGCCATTATCCCTTATAATGCTCAGCCGCGACTGGTTTCTGATGCGGTCCTTTAGCGCCTCTGTAAATTGCTGGCTAAGGTTCGGTACCACCAGGGGAGCGCTGTTCTCGAAGAATTGCACTGAAACTGTTTTCATGTTAGCCGGGATGGAGGCACCCGAAAAGCTGTATATCCCACACGACTGAGATAAAAATATAAAAGGAAAAATAAGCCACAAGGCTTTTCTTTTTAGACTGTTCATTTAAAACTAACTCAGGTTTAATTCTTTTATTTTACGGTAAAGTGTGCGTTCTGAAATACCAAGTTCCTGTGCAGCAAGTTTACGTTTACCTTTGTGTTTTTTAAGAGCCTTCTTAATCAGGTCGGATTCTTTATCTATCAATGAAAGCGATTCTTCTACCTCTTCTGTATGGGGGGCAAAGTTATAGTCGCTTTTGTTATCCTTTTCAGAATGATGCAGCACCAAAGGCTGCAGATTTTGTGAAACGGGAGGAAAATCTGAATCATGATACAGTTGACTGAACACCTGGGGGTTTTCACGCAGTGCGGCAACATTGTCGCCATCCTTTATAATTTCAGCAACAAGTTTCTTCAGTTCCACCATATCGCGCTTCATATCAAACAGCACCTTATAAAGAATATCCCTTTCAGAAAAATCATCTTTCGCATCCTGCTTAATCCGCATGGGTAAATTACTCCCCTGATCCTGTGGAATATAGTGAAGGAGGTTTTGGGCTGTCAGGTTCCTGTCTTTTTCAAGTACTGCAATTTGCTCTGCCACGTTTTTTAGCTGACGGACATTCCCCGGCCAACTGTAATTCATTAACATCTGTTGTGCATCGGGTGCAAGCTGAACAGACGGGCTCCTGTATTTATTGGTAAAATCAGAAATAAATTTCCTGAACATCAGGTGAATGTCTTCTTTTCGCTCTCTTAATGCAGGTATCTTAAGAGGTACGGTACTTAAACGGTAGTAGAGGTCTTCCCTGAATTTGCCATTTCTTACCGCATCATACACATCAACATTTGTCGCCGCGATAATACGTACATCTGTTTTCTGAACCTTTGACGATCCTACGCGGAGGTATTCACCTGATTCAAGTACACGTAAAAGCCTCGCCTGAGTTCCTACAGGAAGCTCTGCCACCTCATCCAGGAAGATCGTGCCTCCGTTTACCACTTCGAAGTATCCCTTGCGTGCTTCATGAGCTCCTGTAAAAGAGCCTTTCTCGTGACCGAACAGTTCTGAGTCTATCGTGCCCTCTGGTATGGCGCCGCAATTCACAGCAATGAAAGGTCCGTGTTTACGTGCGCTGAGCTGGTGAATGATATGTGAAAATACTTCTTTACCACTTCCGCTCTCTCCCGTTATAAGTACCGAAATATCTGTAGGCGCAACCTGGCTGGCAATATCAATAGCCCTGTTCAGTAATGGCGAGTTACCAATTATTCCAAAACGGTTTTTTATATCCTGAATATCCATTAAGTATCAAGTATC
>JAATFW010000299.1 GCA_015654985.1 Sphingobacteriales bacterium
ATGGGCACCACTATTGGAATTAATACCATGATCCTTTTGGCAGTGACGGGATATATTCTGGAGATTGATAAACTTAAGGAAAGATCAAAGAGGATAATACGCTATTGTATAAAGATCAACAACTATAGTCTTGGTGTTTTCTGGACAGCCCTTATTATAGCCGGGTTAGTGAAAGGCTATCTTCAGGTTAATAAACCAGATATTAATTTCACTCTCTTAATGAAACCGGTAACCCCATTTATCATGCTTTTTACCTTAGCCGGGGCCTTCGTTCTTCTTTCACTGGGCACTATTGCAGTAATTTATTTAAGAACGTCGTTCAGAAAAAAAACAGATGCAGATGACCCTTTCATATCCGCATCAGAAACATATGACCTCACAGAAACGCACTTAAACTAAATATAACCGCTTAAACTTAATATGAATATGTATAAACTTCAGAACTTTTTACTTGCTTCCCTCATTATTCCATTTATTGCCTCCTGCACGTCAAATAATACACCACCATCATCCGCTGTACAGAAAATTACGGAAGAACCTCCGGTTAACACTGATGTGAAAAGCGATAGCAAAGGAACGGGGAAGTTTACCCTTGTAGATATTAGTACGCTTAATAAAGATCTGGCAGCAAAAGGAGAATTAGTTTTTCAGAAAAAATGTATTTCATGCCATACAAATACGCAGGAGAAACTCATCGGGCCCGGTTTAAAGGGAATCACCAGGCTCAGAACTCCCGAATGGATAATGAATATGACTTTCAGTCCCGAAGAAATGGCAAAGAAAGATCCGATAGCAAAAGCTTTACGCAAACAATATAAACTTCCGATGATGGTTCCGGGAGGAATAACTGAAGAGGAATGCCGTCAGGTACTGGAATATTTGCGGCTGAATGATGAAAAATAGGGATATCTTACCTTGTTTTAATAAAATAAAGGAATTTAAGTAGCCGGCATATCATGTAAAACTGATATCCTGAATTATTACAATATCCCCGGTTCCCTTAATCTTGGACTTAACAGATTGAGAAATCGCAAATTTCCGATGGCTGAATTGAGATAACCCCAATAAATTAAAGAATAATGATGCCATTGTTTATAATTTTTTGGGGTTATTTTCGTTTATATTTGCGTAATCAGTTGAGCCTTCTTCTGATAGATCTTAACAAACGACAGGTGATGTCATTTTGGATATTACAAAACCGAATCAAGGGTTCAGTACTGTGGGAACACTATGGTTTTCAACGCTTATACTTCCCTACCCGACATATAAACAAAAAGATAACCGTTAAAAGCTGGTTTGAAGCAGTCAATGATGAGATAGATGTCCAGGTAAAGGTTTCCTGTCCTTCCGGGTACATGTCCGGGGCATGGTGCAGGAATGAGGCCGCCAGGATACGCACTCTTTACCGGGAACAGTATCAGGAGCTCATGCAAGACTGTGAGATACCAGCATCGCATAGAACAGTCCTTAGTTCCTTAAAGGATGATACATTTCCTACCCATTCAGGCAGCATGCAGCATCAGGCAAAGGCACTTTCATTTTTATGTACTCTGAAAGTAGCCGCCCTTTTCGGAGACAGTGGTATCGGAAAAACCAAACCGGCCATTGACCTTGCCAATTCCCGCTATCTGTACGGAAAGATCAGCAAAGTACTCGTACTTTGTTCATGCATCACTATGGATGATTTCAAACAACAGATTAAAAAATGGCAACCCCATCCCGGATTACAATGGAAAATGATAGGCATTGAAAGTATCGGAAAAAGCAATGACCGGTTTTACGAAGGCCTGACCTTTACAGACAGGGATACGATGATCATTATCGACAAAAGCCATCTGATCAAATCACCGGATGCCCTAAGGAGCATAAGAATTCAACAGCTTTGCAATAAATGCACCTATAAACTCCTGCTGTCGGCCACTCCGGTAACTGAAAATCCCGGCAACCTGTATATGCAGTATGCCATGCTCGATTACCGGATAACGGGGTACAGCAACTGGGAAAAATTTGCCCGGCAGTTTATACTGTTTGGTGGTACTGATATGAAAGAAATTATCGGGTATAAAAACCTTAATTATCTTGCATCGCTAATTGCTCCTTATACCTACCAGATAAAAAAAGAAGATTGCCTGACCTTGCCGTCTAAAACTTTTTGTTCCAGAATATGCGGACTGACAGACCGGCAAAATTTCTATTACCAGGAAAAAAAAGAGGAATTACTGGATACCATTAACCGGGATGAACTTGCCCCTGAAACCATAATGAGTTACCTCACACAACTGCAGCAAATAGCCTGCGGGTTTCGGCATGTGAGAGGATGCGGGTATCAATACCTGGGCAGCCTGAAATTCCCCCTGCTGGAAGATCTCCGGCTGGACGGTCAGGTCATTTTTTTCTGTAAATACCTTTTTGAAGCAGACATGCTGATGCAACAGTTGGGGAAGGAACATTGCGCCTGTTTTACCGGATTAAATAAGAAGTATCGCAACCAGGAAAAACAGCTATTCATGAATGGCGGAAAACGGTATTTTGTGGCTACCACCGGAAGCGGCGCCTGTGGGCTTGACGGACTTACTGTATCCAACAAAATGGTTTTCCTTAGTAAACCTTTCCGCAATTTGATTACTCCCTGCATAAGCAGTATGGACAGGCCCGGGCAAACCCGGCAGATGTTTATTTATGATCTCAGAACCAATGCAGGGATTGACAGGCTGATTGATAAAAATATCGGCCGGAAACAGGGACTTGAACAACAGGTAAGAACTTTACTCTCCGACAAGACAAAATTAAGACAATATGCCAAAGCACTATAAAGATCAGAATGTAAATGAGGCAGCTATTTCGAGAATGGATTATGTGTTCAGCCATTTTAACAAGGTATATGTCTCTTTCAGCGGAGGCAAAGACAGCGGTTTAATGTTGAATATGGCCATTGAGGCAGCCCGCCGTGCTGGGAAACTGCCGGTACATGTGTTGATCGTTGACCTGGAAGCACAGTACCGGCATACGATAGATTATGTAACCCGTATGGCCAACCGAAAAGAAGTAAAAGCCTACTGGGTATGCCTGCCTATTCACCTGCGTAATGCCGTAAGCCAGATACATCCTCACTGGCTCTGCTGGGATCCGGAGAAACGCAACGTATGGGTGCGCGAGCTACCGGAACATCCGGGTGTAATAAGCAATGAGTCCTTTTTCCCGTTTTTCCGCAGGGGAATGGAATTTGAAGAATTTGTCCCCGAATTTGGAAAGTGGTTTGCCGATGGCACAGATACAGCTTGCCTGGTGGGTATCCGTTCGGATGAAAGCCTGAACAGGTTCCGTACCATTAAAAATGAAAGAAAAGAAACTTATAAAGATTTGCAATGGAGCACCAGAATGAAAGAGCATCTGTATAATTTTTATCCTGTTTACGACTGGACCACTGAAGATATCTGGGTAGCCAACGGTAAATCAGGTTATGATTACAATAAAATTTACGACCTCATGTATCTTGCCGGGGTACCTCTTCACCAGCAACGTCTTTGCCAGCCTTTTGGCGATGACCAGCGCAAAGGACTTTACCTGTACAAAATTTTGGAACCAGACACATGGACGCGGGTAGTAGGCCGGGTAGAGGGAGCAAATTTTGGTAACCGTTACAGTGAAAACAATAAGAGCGCCCTGGGATATTTTAAGGTATGCCTCCCGGAGGGATATACGTATGAAAGTTATGCCAAATTTCTGCTCAATACAATGCCTCCCAATTTACGGGAACATTACCTTACTAAAATCAACAAATTCATTGACTGGTGGAAAGAGCATGGCGTTGTTACCATACCAAATGCTGCTGATCCAAACCTGGAAATGAGAAAAAAAGCCCCGTCGTGGCGCAGGATATGTAAGGTATTGCTGAAAAATGACTACTGGTGCGAAGGCCTGTCTTTTTCCCAAACCAAACGGGATATGGAACGGCAACAAAAATTAATATTAAAATATATGGCATTATGATCACACAGATATTACAACAATATGCAGATGCACCCTTCGAAGAAAAGGTCAGGATTTATAATGATCTCTCCCGGGAACTGTATGACTTTCTGGGATTACACCACCCCGCATTAAATGTTTCTTTAGTGCCAATAGAGCAAGTGAAAGGCAATGACTACAATCCGAACAAAGTAGCGCCTCCTGAAATGCAGTTACTGAAACTGTCTATCCTGAAAGACGGATTAACGATGCCGGTAGTAGTGGCAAAAGAGCCAGGCAGCGATAGCTTTGTAATTGTAGACGGATTTCACCGAAGTGCCCTTTGCAAACAAACAAAAGATATAAGGGACGGATTAAAGGGTTATCTCCCTGTTGCACGTCTGGATAAAAATATCGAAGACCGGGTTGCATCCACGGTAAGGCATAATATGGCCAGGGGAACACACCAGGTAGAACTGACGGCAAAACTGGTTGCCTTGCTTAAAAAACACAACTGGAGCAACGAACGTATCGGCAAAGAATTAGGAATGGACGCAGAGGAGGTACTCCGGTTAAAACAAATATCCGGTCTTGCGGAGGCATTTGCAGATAAAGAGTTCTCTAAGTCATGGGAATAATAATAATCAATGTATAAACAATAAAAATAAATCTCCTTTAGCTATGCAGACGAAGCTGCCATGGAAGTTAAAAATGATCTTGAGGATGACATGAGGATCCATTCCTGGTTTGAATCCTGCTCTGAAGAGATAAAAAGATATGAATTAAGCGGGATCACCATTTTTATCATACGGATAGTGCTATAAGTTTGTGCATTTTTACTTCCTTTATATTACAAGATATAAAAACATCTATATTTATGCAGACTTAGCCTGGTATTTAGTAATGAGAGCTGTCTTTCGGATACAGCCTTCAGGTTTATAGTCAGGACAGCCTTTATCAAAGTTTATAAACGACTGTTATTTTGGCATTTGCCTGTTCTGTATCAATGTCTGCAGTGTTAAACGTCAGGGGTTTTCGATTTTTAGATCATGAAGCAAGTAGTTAAGAAAAAATATCATATGAGTCCTCTCAGAGTCGTGCTTCTGCTTGTTCTCTTTCAATTAACGGCCTGCGGGCAGGGCAGGCATCAGTCATTCAAAGTCTCGTATGCTGATTCAGTTAAGGTAAGGATGTATGAACAGAAAAGTATTTTTTATCAGCATAAAAAGCCTGATTCTGCTGTTTATTTTGCAGAAAAGGGATTAAAACTATCCCGAAAACTCCATTATCTCAAAGGCGAAGCATTATTGCTGAGCCAGTATTCAGACATCAACGGACAGTATGGAAACCTGGAACTTGCCAGGAAACAGCAACGGGAAGCACTGGCTCTTTTCGCCAAGCTTAAAGATGAGGCCTCTGTAACGAGGGCATCAGCCAGCCTGGGACTGCTGGAAGGCCGGCTTGGAAATATAAACGGAGGTTTAAATCTTCTCCGGAAAGCATTGGAATCTGACAAAAAAAGGAAAGATATCCCGGCTATGATCCAGGCATATACTATGCTGGGCGAGTTGCTGGAGATCAGCGGAAACACCAATGCCGCTTTTGATCATTACCGGAAGGCAGAACAACTGAACAATGGATATACTTTGAACGATGATTATTATTCCCTGATCGGGAGACTGGGGAAATTGTACGCTCAAAAAGGGAATCATCAGAAATCGCTGTATTATTACAAAAAGGGGATCAGCAAAAGCCTGGCTTCCGGCCACAAAAAAGAACACATAACCTTTCTCAGGCATACGGCTGTTGCATATGATTCGCTTGGTAACAGGCAACAGGCGCTGGCCTATCATCAGAGAAGCATTGACAAGGCCAGGCAATTCGGACTTCGGGAAGAAGAGGCGAGGTCTTTAATGGGCATGGCATCTGCCTTACAGGATCAGGATGCCGGACAAAGTATCAGACACTTGAACAATGCTCTTGCAATTGCCCATACCATCGGAAATAAGCAGTTAATATCTGAGATCTATTACAGTTTATCCACTCTCTACCGCCAGCAATCAAATCTGAAAGAAGCTCTTGCTGCGTTGGATGCTCATTACAAACTGGTAGACAGCCTTCAGAAGGCTAATGCAGGCCACCGTATTGCCGCACTGCAAAGCAGTTACACTCTGTCGGAATTCAAACTGCGGGCGGATGCACTGGAACTGGATAATCTGAAGCGGATAGAAGAGAGAGATATGACCGGCGTGGCTGCTGCCGGAATTTTAATATTGCTGATCATACTGGGACTATATTATTACAAAACAAAAAGGCTCAATAAGAAGCTTGGGGAGGCAAACCAGATCAAGGATAAACTCTTCTCGATCATCGGGCATGATCTTCGCAGTCCCCTTGGAGGGATCACTCAAATGCTCGCTTTAATGGAATCAGGTGAACTGTCTCCGGAAGAACAAATACAGGTGATTCCGGAAATGAGGAAGCAGGGAGACAGTACTCTGGAAATTCTTAATGATCTCCTCAAATGGGGTGAGGCACGGATAAAAGGCACCTCAATTTACCCTTCAGACTTCCATCCTGTAGCTGTAATCGCTAAAAACATCGAAGTCCTTCATAAACAGGCAGAAGATAAGGAGGTAACCATTGTTGATTTCATACCTCCGGGGCTGACGGTGAACGGAGATGTCAATCATTTTGATTTTATTATCCGCAACCTGATTTCCAATGCCATTAAATTCAGCTACCCTGGGCGAACCATTGAAATTACCTCTCAGGCCGGAGAAGCCGGCAAGATCACTTTTTCAGTTAAAGACCAGGGAAAGGGAATCAGTAAAGAACAACTTAAACGCTTTCAAACCACCAATATAGATACCTCTGCCGGAACAGCCGGAGAGAAGGGAACCGGCATCGGACTAATGCTCAGCAGAGAGTTCATTACTGCAAATCATGGAAAATTGTGGGTGGAGAGTGAGGAAGGCAAGGGATCTAAGTTTTATTTTACATTTGGCAGAGCGATTTAAAATATAAACTATGGTCCATCAGAATAAGACATTTACCGGAATCAATTATGCGGAAAAACGACTGGAAGACAGAGAATTTATAAACTGTGAATTTATAAACTGCGATTTCTCCGGGAGTGATCTAAGCAACAATGATTTTGTGAACTGTCATTTTAAGCATTGCAATTTTTCGATGGCCGTAGTTACAGGTACGGGGTTTTCGGACGTCACATTTACCGGTTGTAAAATATTGGGTATTGATTTTTCAAGCTGTAACAAGTTCATGTTCTCATTTCATTTCGAACAAAGCCATCTGGACTATTCAATATTTTACGGCACCAAACTGAAGAAAACCAAATTTACAGACTGTTCGCTAAAGGAAACCGATTTTGAAGGAGCAGATCTTACATCCAGCGTGTTTCATAACTGTGACTTGTCTGGTGCAACATTTGTGAGATCTGTTTTAGAAAAAGCGGATTTTCGTACTGCCCGGAACTTCAGCTTCGATCCATCGGTTAATAAAATGAAGCAGGCAAAATTTTCCGCGCTGAACCTTGCCGGCCTGCTTAATCAATATAACCTGAATATTGATTACGGCGATCAATGATCACCATGCAGAAAGATCAAGGATATTTCACAAACCCGGTACAGTAAAATCATGATCCGGTAAGCTTAGCTCCAGCCCGTCATAAGCCAGTTCGACGTCTTCAGGGAGGTCTTTACTTACATCGGCATGCCTGCCCATTGTATGGCTGATATGTGTCAGATACGTTTTGCCGGCCCTGATCTCATGGGCAAGTTCAATCGCCTCATGCAGGGTAAGATGCGAAATATGACTACCCTTCTGAAGCGCGTTTATTACCAGTATTTTCGATCCCCGTATTTTTTCTATCTCAGAAGGCGCTATGGTCTTAGCATCTGTTATATAAGTAAAATCCCCTATGCGAAAACCAAATACCGGCAGCTTATAATGCATTACCTGTACAGGGATCACATTAATACCGGCAACAGAGAAAGGTTCGTTTTCAATATCATGCAGGTTGATCAATGGTACTCCCGGATATTTCTTTTCAGAAAAGGCATAGTAAAACTCGCGTTTAAGGGCTTCCTGAACTCTTTTATGGGCATAAACATCCATTGCCCTTTGCTGCTTATAATTAAAGGCCCTTACATCATCAAGGCCTGCAATATGGTCCTTATGTTCGTGAGTAAGAAGTATGGCGTCTAAACTTTTAACTTTGGCCCTGAGCATCTGGTAGCGAAAATCGGGGCCTGTATCGATTACTACGTTTTTCTCCCCTGATCGTATAAGTACTGAAGTGCGCAGGCGTTTATCATGCGGGTCTGCAGAACTGCATACAGGACATTCGCAAGCGATTACCGGTACTCCCTGTGAGGTTCCTGTTCCTAAAAAAGTAATAATCACAATTGCAGAGATGTTTGTTTTAAATGATAAAGAAACTGTTTTTGTTTTTCGTCCAGCAAATTTTCATTAAGAGGCATATGCTGCAACAACTCTGCCAGAGCATTTATTTTACTGTCAAGGTTCGAAAATTTATTCACCACTACTACTTTACTGTTCTCGAGAACACAGGCTGCAGTTTTGAAATTCCCTTTTTCATAGCGCACTTTATATTCCTGCGCCTTAAAAATCAGTTCCAGCTTATCAAGTGTATATTGAGTATATGAAATTGACATTTTCAAATGTACGAAAAGACAACACAGATTGGAAATGATTAACGCAGGTCTACTACTTCCACACCGGGATATTTCTTAGCATCAAAAGAAAATAATGACTCAGAAACCTTCGCATTCGGAGTAAAGGACTTAACTGTATAAGTATAATGGCTCCCGTTTTTATCGAATATCAGAACTTCGCTAACCTGCTTATTAAGCTTATCGATAGTAAGCCTCACTTTAAAGAATGACTGCTTACTGTCGACAGGACTTAAATCAATTACATGATATATTCTTGAGTTCTGCCTGATATCGCCGGTATATAGATATTTAAACCCTTTTTCGTATATGGTAAAGACCTTAGCGGGATTAAGAGCATTACTGCTATTATCAACTGCGCTTAACTGAACTTCCTGGTCGTCTTTCAGATATGTCCACTGGTTTTTACCGTCACTTATAAGCTCCTGGCCTTTCATGATCACCCGGTACCTGTTTGTTTTCGACTGACTATACAGTGTTCCCGGCTGTGTTTGATTGATCTTCGCCTGTGGATTGTTAATGGAATAGGTAAAATCAGTTTTTATAATGTTATAGGAAGAATATTTTTTACTTACAGCCGCTAATATCGCTTTCGCTTTTGTATCTGTTTGAGCCAGTACACTTATCGTACATCCTGCTATCAAAAAGGCACTTAAAAAGATTTTTTTCATTCGGTGTTTTATTTGTTAATTTATTAACCTTCTCCCTGAAAAGGATACCGAAGGCCTGACAAAAGCTTTCTCATATCCTGTATAAACAGACATTAATTAGCGGGATTGGTTTAATATAAAGAATCGTCCTTTGCTCAATATTATGTCAAGGGTGAAACTCCTGCTGCATTTTCATGTAACAAGGCCCCGGGTTTTACTTTCAACTTTCAACCCTCAACCCTCAACCTTCAACTTTCAACCCTCAACTTTCAACCCCTCAACCCCTCAGCCTATTCTTTATTAAGGTTATCCAGGAACTGTTCCAATGCATAGTCGTCAGGCAGTAACACCTCGCGGGCTTTGCTCCCCTCAAAGGGACCAACTACTCCCGCTGCTTCCAGTTGATCGATAATCCTGCCCGCACGGTTATATCCCAGTTTCAGCTTTCGCTGGATGAGAGAAGTAGAACCCTGCTGATGCATCACTATCAGGCGTGCGGCATCCTCGAACAGGGGATCACGGTCTGCAGCATCAAAATCTTTAACACTTCCGCCTTCAGCATTTTCATCGATGTATTCAGGGAGCAGCCACGCCGAAGAGTAACCTCTTTGCTGACCGATAAACTCAGAGATTCTCTCCACTTCCGGGGTATCGACAAAGGCACACTGCAGCCTTATCAGGTCGCTTCCTGTTGAAAGAAGCATATCTCCCCTTCCTATCAGTTGGTCTGCACCGCCAGAATCGAGGATTGTTCTTGAGTCGATCTTAGAAAGCACCCTGAAAGCCAGCCGGGCCGGGAAGTTAGCCTTAATTGTACCTGTAATTATATTTACAGAAGGCCTTTGAGTGGCAATTACCAGGTGAATGCCCACCGCACGTGCCAGTTGCGCCAAACGGGCGATAGGCGTTTCTACCTCTTTACCGGCAGTCATCATCAGGTCAGCGAACTCGTCGATGATCAGCACAATGAAGGGCATGTAACGGTGCCCTTCTTCGGGGTTTAATCTCCTGTTTACAAATTTATGGTTATACTCTTTAAGATTTCTTACCTGGCCATTTTTCAGCAGATCATACCGCTGATCCATCTCAATGCACAAGGAGTTTAAGGTGTTAATTACCTTTTTGGTATCGGTAATGATGGCATCTTCCTCACCGGGAAGCTTGGCGAGGAAATGCCTTTCAATCTTTCTGAAAAGGGTAAGCTCTACCTTTTTAGGGTCGACCAGCACGAATTTCAGTTGCGAAGGATGCATTTTATACAGAAGCGAAACCAGGATAGCATTAATACCAACAGACTTACCCTGCCCGGTAGCCCCGGCAACCAGTAAGTGGGGCATTTTGGCCAGATCGGCTATATACACCTCATTTGAAATGGTTTTTCCCAGCGCGATTGGCAGGTCCATATGATTATTCTGGAACTTTTCAGTGGCCATAACCGAACGCATAGCCACCATCTCCGGCTGCTGGTTAGGTACTTCAATGCCAATGGTGCCTTTACCCGGCATTGGCGCGATAATACGGATTCCCAGGGCTGCAAGACTTAATGCGATATCATCTTCCAGATTTTTGATCTTGGAGATGCGGATTCCCGGCGCCGGTATAATTTCATACAGCGTAACGGTGGGGCCTATAGTAGCTTTTATCTTATCGATCTCTATATTATAATGGTTCAGAGTTTCGACAATCTTATTTTTATTGGCTTCCAGTTCATCGGCACTGACCGAGATCTTATTCGACCTGTGATTCTCAAGCAGATCAAGATGCGGATAAACATAAGATGACAGGTCGAGCTTGGGATCGTATTTCCCGAACTGATGGACAAGATCTTCTGCAGTTTTTTCTTCCTCAGTTTTTCCGATAGTAAATTCGGGTTCCGGTTTTACAGTTTCCTGCTTTGTTTCCCCCGGGTTAAATACTACAGGCCTGGGCATGTTTAAAGCAAGGGCAGCAGCAATGGCTTCGGGAGATATATGAGGAACCATCTCTTCGGCTTCTGCAAAAGGAGCAATTTCTACAGGAGGGACAATCCTTTCCTGCCTGACAGGAGGGGAACCCGGCGTTTCGTCTGTTTCCTTCTCAGAGGTATATCGTTTATTTCTTACAGAATTTCCTAAAGGAAATTCTACCGGTTCTGATTTTATTTCGTCTTCAAGTTCTATCTCATCAGGCACCGCCGGTACCTGCAGTAAAGTCTTCTTTTCCCTGCGCGGAATTTTAAAGTCTATATTATAAGCAATAATTAAAACAGTTAAAGCGGCAAATACAAGCAAGCCTGCAATGCCTGTATTACCAATCTGGACCTGCAGCAAACGGTTTGTCCAGAAACCGAATTCTCCTTCAAGAAAATGCGGATAATCAGAAGTAAAGCTGTGAAAGAAGGCAAGTGTAACCGAGAGAAATATCAGAAGGAAGAAAGAATACCCCAGCGTTTTGGTAATAGAAAGCACCCTTACTTTAAAAAGCATGCGGTAGCCTATTATGAAAAGCACTCCGATAAAAAGGAATGACGCTACTCCAAACCATTCATAAATAAACTGATGAGAAAGTAAAGCGCCGAACTTGCCGAGCCAGTTTTCAACTATCGGATCCTGAACGCCGGCTTTAGTAAGCTCTTCGGTCGTTTTAAAAAGGTTTCCCCATCCCCCGTTAATATCCAGTACGTAGCTTTGGTCTTCCTCCCATGTAAACAGGTAAGAAGTAAAAGCTACAAGAAAGTAAAGAGACATTATCAGAAAAAACAAACCTGCTATCTTTACGATCCTTCCATTATTAAAAGTAAACCTGGGTAAACTTTCCGCTTTCTCTCTAACCTGACGCTCCCGTACGGAAGCTTTTGGCCTTTCCTCATCCCTGAAAGCATTTGATCTGAATTGATTTCCTTTTACCGGCATTTGTCAGCGGTTTTTTTAAAACAGACAAATATAATGAAAGTTTTGATCTGATAAGCCGGTACAGAAGCGCGAACAACCTGCAGATTTCAATGGTAACCCGATTCAATAATTGCGTTAGAACGAAACAGTTTATGTTCGGAAACGGACGTTTGTTTAGCTTCCAGGCAATTAAAGCGGCTCTGGCTAACCCTGTCAGCTCCCTCCGTACCGAATAAGAAAAGAGAGAACTAAAAATCCCAGATGCGCGTCCTGATCCGTTTCATATAATTCCTGATACCCAGCACAAAGGCGGCCAGAAAATAAAATATCAGGGGAAATCCAACCGCAAGGAAAGAAGAATAAATAAAAAACAGACGGATTTTGGAGATAGACATGTCGAACCTTTCGCCGAGGTAGGTTGAAACTCCAAAAGAGTACTTTTCAAAAAAGGCGAGAATACGTTGTATCATATCAATCGGAATTTATAATTTTAGCTCCGACAGCACAAAGTAAACAATTTTTTCTGTCACACCACGTTTTTTTTAATTGCAATAAAGCTTGTGAGTTGCCTGCACTTCCCTGTCGTATACCTATATCCTTAAATCTCCTGGTTATATTGTTCATTTCAAAAGGCAAGCTTTCGAGAATGCTGACAGATCGCTGAACCAATGCATCATCATCAATGTATTTTCCATAGCTAAATAATGTAAGGGCAACGGTATTCAGAAGGATATTATTTATTGACTCCTGTCCTAACTGACTGGATACACGGGTTGCAGTTTTACCGGGACGATAATGGCTTTCCCAATAGGGACTTACCGGCAAATCCCTGAAAAGTTCTGAAATCTTTTTTTCTTCCTTCATTTCAAGCACTTTTGAGAATAAATGGCTTGACTTTAAGATAAGGGCGGCAAACTGAGCCAGGCGGAGTGTCGGAAAGTTCTGGGGACGCATCCTGAGAAATTTCCAGAGATAGGGTTCCAGTGGCTTCAGTTGATACTTCTTCTGAAGGAAACCGTACTCTGCAGCAAGAAGTCCGGTATAATCGTCGGATACATCTTCAAGCAGGCCCGACTGGCCAAAGAGCAGGGCCTCGGTCTGAAGGGCGCTGTCTTTATGTTTCGACAATATCTGCCGGGGAAGTGAGCGGGCAAGAAGTTCAAATGGAAGCGCATTCACTTTGAAGCCGAAATTACGGGCCAGGAGAATGTAAAAGGTATCATCCCAACTGCCTTTATACTCATCGGCTAATTTTAAAACGTCTTTCGACTTCTCTTCAAGCCTCTCGACAAGCACTCTTTGCAACCAATTCTGAACATAGATATCATCTACCCGGCAGATCTGCTTTTCGCAGGGAATCCAGGTAAGGTTTTCCATTAACTCCTTATATCGTTTCTCTACTCCCGGTTTAATATATTGTTTAATTTCAAGGGTCGGAGGCTCTGTCCCGTCACTTCTTAATACGGGTTTATCATATTCATATACCACATGAAGCACTACATTGTCATAGGCTTTATCTGTAGAATGCCGGTGCTTTTCCCAGTCGGAAGAATTGATATGTATTTCGGCACTTCCGGCCCATAAGGTATCACCTATTTTTATTTTAACATTTTCAAAATCAGGGCCGGCGTCTTTATTATGAATTCCGGGGGAGATTATTGTAATGGACTCTCCTTCCGCTGTTTTTAATTCCATTTGATTGAACAGCCTGAATTTCCAGATGAAGTGAATAAAATCTTCAGTCATTTGAGTTATAAGTTGTAAGTGATAAGTTTCAAGTGAAAAAACCAGCAAAAAAATCTTATTACACTAAAAACAAATCCGGATAGCCTAAGGTTTAAAATAAGTTGCAGGTTATAAGTTGTAAGTATAAACCGCCTGAAATTCTACTTTTTATAAAATGCCACAGGTCCCTTTAATTTAAAATACAACACTACAACTTATTACTTACAAACTGCAACTTACAAACTGTACAACACATCGTCAACTTAATGATTATCAGCTATAAAGAATGTGGTGTATTTATAAATCAATTTTTGTTAAGTCGCCGGAAACCCACAACCCGCAACCCGCAACCCGCAACTTACAACTCACAACCCACTACAGCCATTCAGCCATTTCCTTCTGTATCTTTTGGGCTTCCGTTCTGGCGGCATCTGCAAAATCTTTTCCCGAAGAAGCATAAATAACCGCACGTGATGAATTAACAAGCAAACCACAATCCTGATTCAAACCATACTTACAAACGTCCTGCAGACTGCCTCCCTGCGCACCTACACCCGGAACGAGGAGGAAATGGTCAGGAACATGCTTTCTTATTGTAAGGAAAGCCTCGCCCCTGGTGGCGCCCACTACAAACATCATATTACCTGCATTGCCCCACCCTGCTGCTTTCTGTAATACTGTTTCGAACAACATATCTTCATTTTCCCGGCCGAGGAACTGAAAATCCTTACTCCCTTCATTAGAAGTAAGCGCCAGTACAATGGCCCACTTATCTTCAAAACCCAGAAATGGTTTTACAGAGTCTGCACCCATATAAGGGGCAACGGTAACCGAGTCAAAACTCATTCCTGATGATTCAGGACTAAAAAAAGCTTTGGCGTACATTTCCGAAGTATTTCCTATATCTCCCCTTTTTGCGTCTGCAATGCTGAAGCAGTCTGAAGGCAAATATTGCCAGGTTTTAATAAGGCTTTTCCATCCGCTAAGGCCCCTGCTCTCATAAAAAGCCGTATTTATTTTATAGGAAACACACAGGTCTTTAGTGGCATCAATGATTTGCCTGTTAAATTCAAATACAGGATCTTCCGTATCAAGCAGGGAGGCTGGTATTTTAGAAATATCAGTATCCAGGCCTACACATAAAAAAGATTGCTTCCTGTGGATTTGTCCGATTAATTGTTCCCTTTTCATTTTTTTATCTTACGCCCTGAATGCTGTTGAAACCGGATAAAAGGTACCCATATTAAAGCCGTCGTCTTTGGGCGATAAAGTATTTATTATAATAGTTCTGCTTCTGTTATCTGATAATTGCTTAAAAAATCAAGGCTTATCAAAAGAATTGCAGGTACTGCTGCAAATAAACTAAAACATTGAAGGGCTTTAAAATTTTTTTCATTTTTTTTGCTATTACCAAAATATTGCAGTACAATTGTGCCGTTATCTCAGAATGTTATCCTCACATCACAGGAAAACTCATTAAGATTTCTTAAAAAATGATTTTCTCTGCTGGTTGCGGATTTACTCTTACAGAATAAAAATCCTATATAATATTTCAAATTGAATGGAAATTACTGAATTGAACGACAAGCTTGTGTCTGAGCTTCGTGAGATTGCCAAATCCTTTGGGATCGAAGGTGCCGATAGCTTGCGAAAAGCAGAACTTATAACCAGAATCAAAGAACAGCAGTCGATTATTGAAGCTGCCCGTCAAAATACACCTGAAGCCAAAGGAAAAGCAAAAACGAAAGCAAAAGCAAAGACAGAACCGGTGGAAGCAACACCTGCAAAGGCTGAGCCTGCAGAAGCAGAACCCGTGGAAGAAGAGAAACCGCGTAAACGTGTGAGAAGTGTAAAGGCCAAAGCAGAAACAGCAAATCCACCAGAAGCTGCAACTCTTTTTGATGTTGCAGAGCAGGAGGCTGTAGCGGAGCCAGTGGCAGAAACGCCGGCAGTTAAGGAAGCGGAACCTGCTCTTCAGGAAGCAGCACCTGCAGCACCGGAAACTAAGCCGGAGCCACCGGAACCAGCTCAGGGAGCAAGACCCCGCAGGCAGATTACACTGAGAAGCACCCCTCTCCCTATCGAAGCGCTTATACCTGAGGTAAAGGCTTCTGTAGAAAGGGTTTCAAGAACAGAGAACCGCTTACCGGATTACGACAGAAACCAGGATTACCGGCAACAGGAAAGCAGGAATTACGAAAGTCCTTCTTCTATTCAGCCGCCTGCCACTAATCTTGATTTTGATAACGTAATCGTTAACGAAGGTGTATTAGAAATAATGCCCGACGG
>JAATFW010000111.1 GCA_015654985.1 Sphingobacteriales bacterium
CGGTTTTGCTGCAGATACCCGTGGCGAGGGCGGAAACGATTCTCAGCTTTATTTAACAAAGAATGATAAGGAAAGTACCGGCCAGATATGGCTCATTACAGAGAGCGGAAGTGGTTATTATTCTTTATCCAGTCCGGTAAGCCTTAAAAGTCTTGACAATGCAAATAAGAACACAGGTAGAGGCAATCCTGTTGTATTATGGGACAGGAATGACGATAACCCCAATCAGCAATGGAAGATTGTAAGGAAGGCGAATGGCAATTACACGATAACTTCAGGCGCTTCCGGCTTTAACCTGGCTTCGCAAAAAGATGAAGGAGGAGAAATAAAACTATTCCAGGTTCCGGCGCGTGAAAATGATAGTGACCAGGAATGGCAGATACAGCAGGCAACCGGTAAAATACAAATTCCGAAGAGAGTTGGACAAACCGAGTGGGAAAATGAAGAGATCTTCGGTGTAAATAAAGAGCCAGCCCATGTTCCCTATATACCATTTACCTCTGTAGACGAGCTGAAAAATGACCCGGCCTTCAACATTCCGTGGGAAAAAACAAAATCTTCCCTGTTTCAATCTTTAAACGGAAACTGGAAATTTAATTGGGTGAAACAACCATCAGAACGTCCGGCTGAGTTTTATAACCCAACTTTTGATGTATCAGGATGGAAGGAGATTCCGGTGCCTTCTAACTGGGAGATGCATGGCTATGGTACCCCGATTTATACCAATATAACGTATCCTTTTAAAAATGATCCGCCTTTTATTAAACCTCAGGCGGGGTATACCAATGAAAAGGAGCCCAATCCGGTAGGTTCTTACCGCCGGACTTTTACCATTCCCGAAAACTGGAACGGTAAGGAAGTTTTTCTTCACTTCGACGGGGTGTACAGCGCGATGTATGTATGGGTAAACGGCCTGAAAGTTGGATACAGTGAGGGTGCGAATAACGGCGCGGAGTTTAATATTACCAATTATTTAAAGCCGGGAGATAATGTACTCGCAGCAGAGGTCTACCGGTGGAGCGACGGAAGTTATATCGAAGATCAGGATATGTTTCGCCTGAGTGGCATTCACCGGGATGTTTTTGCTTATGCAGTGCCGAAAACGCATCTCCGCGATTATTATATTCAGACTGAATTCGCAGGGGAAGATTATTCGTCTTCTGCCTTCAAATTGAAGACCTTTATTAAGAATACCGGAAAGCAGAAATCCAATTCAGGCGCGATCAGTGTTTCTGTTCTTGATCCCTCAGGCAAAGAAGTACTAAAGCTGGACCAGCAGGTTGCAGCGCTTAAGAAAGATCAGGAGTTTGAATACAATTTAAAAGGGGCGGTTAAAGATCCTTTGCTCTGGTCGGCAGAAGTGCCAAACCTCTATACAGCGATCATTGAACTTAAGGATAATGAGGGCAGCACACAGGAGGTGGTTTCCTCGAAATTTGGATTCAGAAAGATAGAAATTAAAGACAAAAGAATATATGTTAACGGGGAGCAGGTGTTTTTTAAAGGAGTTAACCGCCACGATATCCATCCCCGCCTTGGTAAAGCTGTGCCGGTAGAAACGATGCTTCAGGATATCCTTTTAATGAAAAAGGCGAATATCAACACAATCCGTACCAGTCATTATCCCAATGATCCAAAGATGTATGCGATGTTTGATTATTATGGAATATATACTGTAGCGGAAGCAGATCTTGAATGCCACGGAAACCAGTCTATCAGCAGGATGGCAAGCTGGCTTCCAGCCTTTATTGACCGTAATGTACGTAACGTTCAGGAGCATAAGAATCATCCTTCGGTAGTATTTTGGTCTATGGGAAATGAAAGCGGCGATGGAAGTAACTTCGATGCCGTTTATAAGGAGATTAAAAAGATCGACAGCACATTTATTATTCATTATGAAGGGAAGAGCAGTATCGCTGATATGGATTCCAGGATGTACCCCTCTGTAGATGAGATGGCCGCCGTTGATCAGCAGAAAACAGAAAAACCTTTCTTTCTTTGCGAATATGCACATGCGATGGGGAATGCCATCGGTAACCTCCCGGAATACTGGGATTACATAGAAAATAAATCCCGGCGGATGATAGGAGGATGTATCTGGGATTGGGTGGATCAGGGACTGAATAAGCCGGGAGAACCTGATGGCAGGTATTACTTTGGGGGAGACTTTGGGGATAAGCCGAATGATTTTGATTTCTGCAACAATGGTGTAACTACACCCGACAGGAAGGTTACCGCAAAGATGGCCGAGGTGAAAAAAGTGTACCAGTACATCAAAGTACAGCCTGCAGATCTTTCAAAAGGGGTAATGAAAATCATTAACAAATACGATTTTATGGACCTCGACCAGTTTGATATTAAATGGAGTGTTCTAAAAAATGGCAATCAGGTTGATTCCGGTTTAATCATCCCTCAGGTGGTTGCGCCTAATGATTCTGTGGAGATCGCTGTTCCCTTTATAGGGAAATTCGATGCCGGCGCGGAATATTTTCTCAACATGGATTTCCGCCTTGCAAAAGACGCATTATGGGCAAAGACCGGGCATTCTGTGGCAACATTCCAATTTGCCTTAACTCCGGGGCCTGAAATAGATACAATCAGAACAACCGGACAGGGAAGGTTATATGCTTCTGAGAGAGACAGTGCAATGAATGTTTCGGGCAGGGAATTCAGCATTTTGTTTAACAAAGTTTCAGGAATCCTTACTTCGTTGAAATATAATGGTAAGGAAATGATATGGAATGGCGGGGGATTGTCGTTTAACTGGTATCGAAGCATAAATAACGATCAGCGTAAATATATTGAACCTGAAACCAGGGTGACTTCATTCACCTGGTCTGCCGATACCGCGGGGAAGAGCGTTTCTGTCAGAACTTCTGTCGAACTTACCCTGAAGGGAGAGAAAGTCAGCCTGATTCCATATACTGTAAACTATACTATTTATTCAGGAGGGGTAATAGATGTGGATGTATCGGTCGACAACACGAAGGATGATAATAAGATTCCGAGACTGGGCCTTAAAATGTCACTGGTTCCGGGAATGGAGAATTTAGAATGGTACGGAAGAGGGCCTCAGGAAAGTTATGCTGATAGAAAGGCTTCTGCCTATTTTGGCTCATACCGGAACACAGTCAGCGGGATGACAGAGCCATATACCAGATCTCAAAGTATGGGGAACCACGAAGATGTGCGCTGGTTAACTATTACAGATAATGAAAATAATGGAATAAAAATAGTGTCTAAAGGGAAACTGAATTTCACGGCCCTTCATTTTACTGATAAGGATCTCTGGAATATTGTGTATCCTTTCAGGTATCCGGAGATCAAAAAGCCTGAGACAATCCTGTCGCTGGATTATATGCAGCGCGGTATTGGAAACGCAAGCTGCGGGCCAGGTCCGTTGCCGGTATATGAATTGCCGGTAAGCAGGGCAAATACTTATTCTTTCAGGATAGAGAAGGCTGGCGGAAATTAAAAGGCCGTTCCACCTTATTGAAATTATTAAAAATAAAAGAGCAGTATTTGCTAAATCAATTTAGTTATGTAAGTTTGGGACACGCTATAAGCATTTAGAAAGAAGGCCAATTATATAATGCTGTTAATGGATAAATTTAGGTATCTGAAAGTTGTTATATCTCTGTTATTATTAATAGGAATGTCTGATATTTTACCAGCTCAAATATATAAGCCTGATTGGAGTTCCCTGGATACAAGGCCCGTACCCGGATGGTATGAAGATGCAAAATTTGGAATTTTTATACATTGGGGGGTCTATTCTGTTCCTGCCTGGGCACCGAAAGGGAGTTATTCAGAATGGTACCAGTATTGGTTAAAGCCGGGGCAGGCTATTTATGATCACCACAATGCCAAATATGGCAAAGATTTTTCTTACTATCAGTTTGCAGAGCAGTTTAAAGCTGAAGATTTTAACCCGGATCAGTGGAGCAGGCTGTTTGAAGAATCAGGTGCAAAATATGTTGTATTAACAAGCAAACATCACGACGGGTACTGTTTATGGCCAAGCAGGGAAGCTTCAAGGGATTTTAACAGGCCATGGAACAGCATGGATGTCGGACCAAAACGTGATCTTGCAGGTGAGCTAACCGCCGCGGTAAGGAAGACTCCATTAAAAATGGGATTCTATTATTCTTTGTATGAATGGTTCAATCCCCTTTGGCAAAATGATAAAAGCAGGTTTGTAAGCGAGCATTTTTTTCCTCAGGTAAAAGACCTTGTAAGTCGTTATAAACCGGATATCTTATGGACCGATGGCGAGTGGGAAATATCTGATAAAGATTGGAGATCCGAAGAATTGCTCTCCTGGTTATATAATGAATCTCCTGTGAAAAACTCCATAGTTGTAAACGACAGATGGGGAAAAGACACCAGGAAGAAACATGGTGGTTTTTATACTACTGAATATGGATCTGATTTTACAGCTTCGAAGCCCTGGGAAGAATGCCGTGGTATAGGATTCTCTTTTGGATATAACAGGAACGAAGATATTGAGGATTACAACAGTGCACAGACCCTGATACTCATGCTGGTAAATATTGTCAGCAATGGAGGAAATCTTTTGCTTGACATTGGGCCTGATGCATCAGGAAAGATACCTCCCGTCATGCAGGAGCGGTTGCAGCAGATTGGGGCCTGGCTGAAGGTGAATGGAGAAGCGATCTATGGCAGCAGGAAATGGAAACACCCTTACCAGTGGTCCGCTGGTAACAGAAACTGGAAAGCAAAAGATGAGGGCAGGGAAACCGGTAATTATATTCTTAAACAAACTATTGACCCTGATCCGGGATATGCCATAAAAGAAGCCTTCTTTACGGTTAAAGCCGGTACGGTTTATTCTATCTTACCCAAACGGCCTGCCGAAAGATTTATAATAAATGATATCAATCCCGGTACTGATACAAAAATAACCTTACTTGGAAGCAGGATGGTTTTAAAATGGAAGAAGATTAAGAATGGCATTGAAGTAAATCTGCCTGAAAGGATATTTGATGATCTTCCCTGTCAGCCTGCTTATACTTTAAAGATAACCGGAGTTCAAAACTAAATTAATATGAATTATATCGGGAAAAATGAAGATGTACGTTGGGTGTGTGAGGGAGCAAATAAGAAAAATGACAGGCAGTATTATCCTGGCAGGAAACGTATTACGGGCGACATGCACGGACAGGCTCCGGTGCTTTGGTGTGCCCATGTTTTATTAAATTGATCAATCTTTTAAAACGATAAAAACCACACATATATATGAAAAGAAGGAACTTCATAAAAAGCGCAGGTGCACTGGGTGCCGGCTATGTTTTAAGCAGCAATTTTGCCTTTGCCATGCCACCGGCTTTTCCTGTTGTCAGGACAGCCCCTGCATCGAGAAAATTTACCAGTAAGGCTGTAGAAAAAGCTATTGCCGAATTTAAGAAAAACGTCAAAAACCAGGAGCTTGCGTGGTTGTTTGAAAACTGCTTCCCAAATACTCTCGACACCACCGTTTTCCATGAAGTGAAAAACGGTGTGCCGGATACTTATGTAATTACAGGTGATATCGACGCCATGTGGATGCGCGACAGCAGTGCCCAGGTATGGCCGTATATGCAGTTTATTAAACAGGACAAGCCTTTACAGCAATTGATAGCGGGCGTTATTAACAGGCAGACTACTTATATCCTGAAGGATTCTTATGCCAACGCATTCTATCATGACGCAGATAAAAGAGGAGAATGGTCAACGGACCATACAGATATGAAGCCTGGAGTACACGAAAGAAAATGGGAAATTGATTCTCTTTGTTATCCGGTCAGACTGGCTTATAACTACTGGAAAAGCAGCGGAGATACGCAGCCTTTTGGCCGGCAATGGCAGGAGGCGATCAGAATAATCCTGAAAACCTTCAAAGAACAACAGCGTAAAGAAAATAAAGGGCCATATAAATTTCAGCGTAATACGCCAAAGGCATCGGATACTCAGCCAATGGGCGGATATGGATATCCGGTGAAGCCTGTAGGCCTGATATGTTCGGCATTCAGGCCCAGCGATGATGCTACCAATTTTCAGTTTTTAATACCATCTAATTACTTTGCAGTAATAAGTCTTAAAGAAGCTGCGGAGATGATGAATACAATTTCGCACGATTCAAAAACTGCTGCTGAGCTAACCGCTCTTGCTACAGAGGTGGAATCTGCATTAAAGCTTTATGCAACCGCGGTACATAAAGAATACGGGCAGGTGTATGCCTTTGAGGCGGATGGATACGGAAACCAGCTAATGATGGACGACGCTAATGTTCCAAGTCTGATGTCATTGCCCTACCTGGGAGCTGTAGATGTATCTGATCCTTTGTATCAGAACACACGAAAGTTTATCTGGTCGGAAAATAACCCTTATTTCTATAAAGGATCTGCAGGAGAAGGAGTTGGGGGGCCGCATGTCGAAAAAGACGGAATGATCTGGCCTTTAAGTATTATTATGTATGGACTGACCAGTACCAGCGATACCGAGATTAAACGGTGTATCGATGTTTTAAGTAAAACGCATGGAGATACCGGTTTTATGCATGAATCTTTTTATAAAGATGATCCAAAGAATTTTACACGTTCGTGGTTTGCTTGGGCAAATACAATCTTCGGAGAGTTTTTATGGAAGACCTATAAGGAAAGACCTCATTTACTGGTATAACAATCCTATAAAAAGAGTAACGTATAGCCCCTGTGAGGAGCAGGCTATTAAAAATAATCAATGAATAATAAAGGAACGATCTTCATTATCCTGGCCTTCTTAGCTACAGCAATTCCGGCATTCGCTCAGAAAAAATATGCTGTGGTTTCACCTGATAAGTCAGTATCCATTAATATTTCAGTCGGCGACAGCATTTATTACCAGGTCACGCTTGATCAGAAAGAGCTTGTCGGGAATTCTTCCATTGCTTTTATAACAAGTGTATCCCGGAGGGAAGGATGGAAAATAAAAGGGACATCAGTCACTGCAGTAAACGAGGTACTGAAACCTGTAGTATGGCAAAAGAGCAGCACAGTTGCCAATCAGTATAACCAGCTTCATATCGACTTCAGTAATGGCCTGTCGCTCGAATGGCGGGCTTTCAACAATGGTATCGCATGGCGCTGGCTCAATACCGGCAACGGAGAGTATAATGTGCTGGATGAAAAGGCATCCTTTAACTTTGATAAACATGGCCGTTCCTGGTTTCCGCAGGAAGACGGCTTTTATTCTCATAATGAGCGCCAGTATTATAATTACTCAATCGACAGTATTGGTGCGAAGAAACTCGCAAGCCTGCCGGTACTTTTTGATATTAGGGGAATCAAAGTGCTTTTGACAGAATCAGACCTTTTTAATTATGCAGGTATGTGGATAAGAGGAAAAGGCAATGGTGGTATACAGGCAGTGTTCCCGCATTATCCCAAAGTGAAAAGGATCAGCAGCGACAGAGATGAAAGTGTTGATTCGAGGGAAGATTTTATTGCTAAGATCCAGGGCCCGCAGACTTTTCCGTGGAGAATCCTCATGATAGCCAGAACAGATAAGGAGATCCTGAGTAACCAGTTGGTATACCAGCTTGCCCGCCCGGCTTCCGGGGACTACAGTTGGGTAAAGCCAGGAAAAGTGCAATGGGACTGGTGGCATTATAATAATATTTATGGCGTCGATTTTCGTGCAGGAATTAATAACGATACCTATAAATACTATATCGATTTTGCTTCAAAATACGGGATCGAATATGTTATTCTGGATGAAGGCTGGTGCGATACCCGTGACCTGATGAAACAATCCCCTGGTATTAACATTGAAGAACTGGCAAACTATGCAAAAAGTAAAAACGTTGGATTGATTCTGTGGACCAGTTGGCTGGTACTTGATAAGCAACTTGATATGGCACTGGATCAATTTGCAAAATGGGGCATAAAAGGTATTAAAGTCGACTTTATGCAGCGTGATGACCAGGATATGGTGAACTATTATGAGAAAGTTTCCAAAGCTGCTGCGAAGAGAAAGTTGATCGTAGATTTTCATGGTGCTTATAAGCCGACAGGATGGACCAGAACCTATCCGAATGTTTTAAGTTCTGAAGGGGTAATGGGCAATGAGATCAGCAAATTTGCCGGGTCAATAACTCCTGATCATACAGCAACCCTGCCTTTTACCCGCATGGCTGCAGGCCCCATGGATTTTACTCCGGGAGGTATGCTGAATGTGCCGAAAGGTGCCTGGGCAGCTAATCCTGCCGAACCGATGACGCAGGGAACCCGGTGCAACCAAATGGCTATGTATGTAGTATACGAAAGCCTGCTTCAGATGCTGTGCGATATCCCTGCTCATTACTACCAGGAGCCCGAATGTATGGAGTTCCTTAAGGCTGTGCCTGTGCAATGGGCATCAACTGTGCCTCTTGATGGTAAAGCAGGCGATTATGTGGCTGTTGCAAGAAAAGCAAAGAACGGCGACTGGTATATAGGTGCGATGACTGATTGGACTCCAAGAATTCTGAAAGCGGATCTTTCTTTTCTCGGAGAAGGAAAATACACAATGCATATCTGGAAGGATGGAATCAATGCCGACCGTAATGCCAAAGACTTCAAAATGGAAACTATTGATGTTGATAAAAATTCGAACATTACTATCAATATGGCTGGAGGCGGGGAATATGTAGCGCGATTGGTTAAAATTTAATTCCGATATGAACAAGGGATTTTTAGCGATAGCAGTACTTCTGCTAAATATGGTCAGCAGCGGCACGAAAGCCCAGTACCTGCCGCTATCAGAGCATTCGTCAGTATATTCTGTTTTCCTGAGATCAGAAAGCAGATATAAGGGAATAAGCCCCTGGAGAATTAAAAAAGTAACTGATCTGAAAGAATCCGGACCGGCAATATCCCGGTCCGGATATTCTTTAAAAGGATGGATGCCTGCAGTTGTTCCGGGAACTGTTCTAAATACCCTGGTCAGCAATAAAGTATATCCGGAGCCTTATTTCGGGGATAACAACAGAAAATCAAGAGAACTTATTCCTGACATTGCTGATGCCGGTCGCGATTTTTATAATTACTGGTTCAGGACGGAGCCTGCCGTGTCAGGATTTGAGGAGATTAACAGCCTGGCAAAGACAACGCTTGATTTAAATGCATCAGTACAAGGCAGTAAAAATAAAACGCTGATAAACGTTGTAATAAATAATCCAGACCGGAAAGTATTTAAAATGCCGGTAACACGTTTATATCAGATAAACAGCAAACTTTATAAAAATGGGTTCTGAAAAAAACTTAATAAATAGGATCTTCTTCATATATAATCCATTTTTACAGTGAGCATTAAATCGTTATCTTTGAATCCTTTTAAACCTCAGAAGTGAAAAAAAAGCTTTCCATTAACGATATCGCCAAAAGCCTGAATGTTTCGGTGACCACCATTTCTTTTATACTTAACGGTCATGCAGAAGAAAAGAGGATCAGTGATGAACTTGTACAACGTGTACAGAAATATATAGCAGAAGTAGGTTACAAACCGAATTCTCTGGCAAGGAGTTTACGAACAGGCAAATCGCATACAATAGGATTGATGGTGGAAGATATTTCCAATCCTTTCTTTGCTAATATCGCAAGGATGATTGAAGATAATGCTTATAAAAACGGATACAAGATACTGTACTGCAGTACGGATAATGATACGGAGAAGACAAAAGATCTGATACAGATGTTTCAGGAGCGGCATGTGGACGGCTATATTATAGCACCTCCTGAAGGAGTTGAAACAGAGATTAATACACTGATAAGTTCAGGCTCCCCTGTTGTTCTTTTTGATCGTAATCTTCCGGAGGTTAATACAGACTATGTAGGTATTGATAATTACGGAAGTACTTATAATGCTATAAATCACCTTATCAGCAGGGGATATAGAAATATTGGTTTTGTTACTTTATCCTCTTTACAATCTCAAATGCAGGAACGAATGCAGGGATACGAAAGTGCACTTGCAGAACATAATATGTATCAGCACATCAAAGAAATACCTTATAGTAATGAACCAGATGATATAATTAAGCATGTTTCGGCTTTTCTGATGCGCAAAAAAGAATTAGATGCAGTGCTTTTTGGAACTAATTATTTAGCTGTTAATGGCTTGAGAGCGATTTATAACCTTGGATTGAAAATTCCCGATGATCTGGCAGTTATAGCATTTGATGATCATGACGTATTTCAACTCAGTAACCCTTCTATTACAGCCATCACTCAACCAATCAAAGAAATTTCAGGCGAGGTAATTAATCTCCTTTTGAATAAATTGAAATCTCCTTTGAAACAGAAGAAAGTCCAGACGCTTATTCTCGATACTACTTTGCAGATCCGGAAATCTTTACGATAAAGGTTCTCAACTGCTTCTGTAACGGGGTTATCAGAAAGTGGCAATTCTAAAACAACCGGAGATGTGGTCCCTAAGAAAGGCTGGATTAAAAAGAAATAATGCTAGTCCTCAGCTTTTTCATTTACTGTGAATATAAAGCCAACTCCATATACATTGTCTATACTAACCATGGAAGAAAACCTGAGTAATTTCCTGAGCCTGGAAATAAAAACATCAAGACTGCGGCCAAGGAAATAGTCGTTTTCCCCCCAGAGCTGAAGCAATATATATTCTCTTTTCAGGATCCTGTTCGGGTTGCGCGACAGGTATTCAATGAGTTCTGCCTCTCTTAAAGTAATGGAAACCGGCTTTCTTCCTGCAATAACGAGGCTGAGAAGATCTTTCTTTAGGGTGATATCTCCAATGGATACATTCTCGTCTGATTGGTCCTCTATAGTCAGGGTACTATGAGCATGCGAATTTCGTCTGAGAATATTTTTAATCCTCAGGATCAGTTCTTCTATATCAAATGGCTTACTTATATAATCGTCTGCACCTATCTTCAGTCCGAGCAGTCTGTCCTCCTTCTCATTCCGGGCAGTTAAAAACAGGAATGATGTTTCCGGACTAAACTGCTGGATCTGTTTTGCAAAATCAAAGCCGCTGATATCAGGTAACTGGATATCAATGATCAGAAGATCAAATTTGCCGTTGTTATTTGTAAAAGCGAGAAAAGCATCTTTGCCATTAGTGCACCATATTACTTCAAAACCTGTAATTTCTAAATATTGCTTAACTACATTCCCAAGATCTGATTCGTCTTCTATAAAAAGCAACTTAGGCTTCATAATTTATCCGATATAAATAGTAAATTCACTTCCCTGTTTTTCTTCACTTACTACAGAAATCTGCCATCCGTGTGTATCCACACATTGTTTAACATAGAATAATCCGAGTCCTAAACCCGGGATTGAGTTCAGCCTGTTTCCTCTGAAAAACTTCTCAAAGATATGCTTTACATGTTTGGTGGGGATACCAATACCGTTATCCTTTATTCGTAGTTCTATGCCATTTTTTCCAGTCGTTGTTGTAACGTTGATTTCTTTGCAGGTTTTATCGTTATACTTTATTGCGTTGTTGAAGGTATTATATAACATAGTGGTGAACCAGAACTTGTTGAGATGTACCGGATGGATGTTATTTCCTTTGTTTAAAGTAATTGTTACCTTCTCTCCGGCAATTTTAAGCCTGTAATCAAGCAGTACTTCTTCCAGCAGTTCATTCAGATCATACACTTCTTTTTCAAGGGTGGTTTTGCTGGTCCTTGTAATGTCAAGAACTTGTCCGAAGAGGGTTTGTAACCGGAGTGTCTGGCGGCTGATAACCTCGGTTAAATTTTGAATGTTCTCTCTTTTAGAAGAAATTTTTTCGTTCTGAAGGCTCTTATTTGCCACCAATATGGTGGATAACGGTGTATTAAACTCATGGGTTATACTGTTTAAAAAATCAGATTTCATTTCAGCAAGTTTTTTTTGTTTCACCCAATTACGGAAGGTAATATAATTTATTAATACCAGTCCCAGTAAACTAATTACAGATAGTGTTAGGGTGGGTAACATCATTTTGAATAGAATAAGATTGCGGTCGGCACGGTCCACATACAGAGAAAAGGAGACCTGATAACTATTTCTGCTTGGAGAGCTAACTGTATAGCTTGTGGTTAAATTATGGCTGCCGGGATCTTTTAGTGATCCATCAATAACTACAGATACTTTAGGCAGAAGCAAAGGACTGACATTGCCTCTTAACGTTTGCTGGCTGAATAATGGAACATAATTGTGGCCATCAGCAGTGATCGTAATATCATTTATTGTTAAAAGATACTCCAGATTAGAAGGCAGATGCCCTTTCCGAACAAAAGTTTGAAACAATTTATCCATGTTAGAATGGATTCTCATTTCCGTGATAATGGAGTCTAATAATAATTGAGTCTCCCGGGTGAAAGTTGCTTTGTCCAGCCTGTATATAGTTGACAGGTAATTTAACCTGTGATTAATAAAACTATCCAAAACCCGCTGTCCTCCGGGAAAGACCTTATCATTCCTGATACTAGCCGAATACAAGTCATTGATCACTTGTTGTTCCTCCAGGCGATATTGTCTGTTTTTGAGGCTGTAAGTATTCCAGACCAATTGATATTGTACTACTAAAAGTACGAAAACGCTGATAATGAGAAAAAAAACATGGGTTTTAGGGGAGGTATTCAATCTGTTTATATCATCCATTGCAGCCTGTATGCTAATTTGAGTCCCATAATTACCCCTCCGGAGAATTGAATCCGGCAAGACAAAAGATTTTTTTTTGACATTTAAAAATCTATTTAATGCTATTTGAAATATGTTTTTCCCCTGTAAAATTAACCTTATTTAACAAGATATTGGAAAAGTTGCTCAAAAAAGTGAATTCAGCAGCCTGGTTGGCTGGCATTCGTAGTAAATAGGAGCAACTTTAGCAAGAAAAAACAGCAATAGGTATCATTCAATCTCTGTTTCGAGAGAATACCAGGCGTTTTTGATCAGAATATCAAAAAATACAGGTAATAAAATAACTGTTAATAATTTGTTAACAGCCCGTTATAAATCCATTAACAACTTTCTTTATTCAAATCGTTTAGTTTTACGTGAAACGATTTAGCAGGTAAATAAATACATAAATTAATCTTAAAAAGGAGGCAAGAATGAGTCAATAGCGTTGCAAAGACTATCGCGATTAAGCCTAAAAAGCACAGGAAGGCAATTTAACTATTCACATATTCAACTATGATAAAAATTAGACTTTTAAACTATCCGGCTTTATGTCTGATCGTCCTGTTACTAAGCGGACAACTAGCATGGGCGCAGGACCAGCAAACGATCACCATCACCGGTATCGTTAAGGACGAGCTGAATTTAACGTTGCCCGGCGTAACGATAACTAACACGAACACTCACAAGAGTGTCAGTACAAATGAAAATGGAAAATTTTCTATCTCTGCCAGTAGGGGGGACTCACTCGTTGCCCGTTTTATTGGTTATCGCAATTATACATTTGTGTTTGACAGAACTATTGACTTTAACATCACAATGGTTGGCGAAGACAATAACCTGAAAGAAGTAGTTGTAGTGGGGTATGGCCAGCAAAAGAAGATCAATATGGTTGGGTCTCAGTCAACTGTGAAAATAGGAGAATTAAAGCAGCCTGTAGCGAATCTCAGCGCAACTTTAGCTGGAAGAATTGCAGGCGTTGTAGGCGTGCAGCGCACCGGTTTGCCGGGTAGTAACACTGCTGATGTGTGGATCCGGGGTATATCAACCTTTGGAGATAACGCAGCAGGGCCATTGATCGTGGTTGACGGCGTTCAGGGGCGTAGTCTGAATGCCTTTGATCCGGAAGATATCGCCTCGCTGACAATTCTGAAAGATGCTTCGGCTACAGCTGTCTATGGAGCCCAGGGAGCAAACGGGGTAATCCTCATTACTACGAAAAAAGGGACCAAAGACAAACCATCATTAATGTTTAACTATAATCAGGGACTTGTTAATTTCACCAGGACTCCGGAGCTAACCAATGCAGAACAATACATGCGCCTGCGTAATGAAGCAATGGTAGCTTCCGGGTTGAGCCCTGAATACAGCAATGAATACATTCAGAATACTCTCAATGGTACAGATCCGAATCTGTATCCTAATGTGAACTGGATGGACGTCATATTTAAGGACGCCTCTTATAACAGGCGGGCCAATTTTAGTGCGCGTGGAGGTAACGAGAATACACAGTATTATTCATCTGTTGCCTATTACGACGAAAGTAGTCTCCTTGATATGGACAAGCTGCAAAGCTATAAAGCGGATTCGCGTTTTCGCCGGTACAATTTTACATCCAATGTAGATATGAACTGGACAAAGACTACCAGGTTTACATTGGGTGTGCAGGGTTACGTAACAAACACTAATTTTCCTGCGGCTCAGACAGATATCACTGCTACTTCAGGGAATGATCCTGTGGCGGGTGTTCAGTCTATTTTTAGCAGGGTAATGCAAACAACCCCGGTACTGTATCCGCTTATGTATCCCGGAAATTTGGTTCCTGCCGTCAATCAGTCTTCCGATGCACAGCCTAACCCCTA
>JAATFW010000201.1 GCA_015654985.1 Sphingobacteriales bacterium
CAGATCAATAAAATTAATATTCTTTTTAAAAAAAGGTTCTTCACTGATGTTCCATGCAACGCTGACCGATGGAAATAGCTGATATTGTTTACTGGACGAAAATTTATCGGAACCGTTATAGGCGCCGCTGATATCCAGTAAGTATTTTTGTTTATAGTCGTAATGTATCCGTCCGGTGATACCCCGTACGTTATATGGGTCACCTGCTGTAAATGTGGTTGATCCGCTGCTTATATCATCAACCTTTGTTGTCTGATTGAGGAGCAGCAATCCATTGATATTGTTGTTGCCGAATTTATTACTATAATTTAACGACGCCTGTAAATTAAGTGCCGTAGTAGTGCCGGTGCTATAGCCGGAGCGTGTTAAGGGGACATTGCGGTAAAGATTGGTATTTACCGGCAGGTAACCGCCGGTGTTGGCGTCGTAATAATAAGTTGCAATGCCCGCGCCTGTATAACCGCCCCTTGTGAGAGATCGTATGTACCCGTAATCGCTCGAGTACGACACCAGCATACTGGCCGATAAACCGTTGGTTACAAAATTAAGTTTTTGTTTAGCTTGTGCTACGAATCCCAGGTTATTATCGTAAGTACGGTTATAACCGGCATATTTTAAAAGAGCTATAGGGTTAAACTTGGTTGCTGAACTCGTAGAACCTCCAAGGGTACCATTAGCGTTATATGCCGGAAAGTAAAATGATGAAAGGTCTCCATTCCACAGCCATTGCAGTACCTGATCGAGCCCGCTTGCAAAAACATTCGGGGTATTATTTACGCTGAAACGGCCTGAAAGGTCTACTCGTATATGCAGATTGTCGGTAGGGTCAAGATCAAGGTTTGACCTGAAGTTATACCTGTCGTATGCATAGTTACTATTGTAGCCTTCACTTTCTGAAAAATCCTTATATAAGCCTCCCTGGCTAAAATAACCAAGGGAAACAAAGTATTTAGCTTTTTGAGTTCCACCGCTAATATCCAGGTTGGTACGGTTTTGTGTGCTAAAAGACTTTGTTATCTCTTTCCACCAATCAACATTAGGGAATAAGTAGGGACTGTCATTCGTAGCATAATGCTGTAAATTATCTCCGGAAAAGAATTGCGGATATTGTGTGGCAGGATCTAAATACGAAGCAGCCAGATTTTCCTTTAATAATTTAAGTGTTGAATATCCATCGTTTACCTTTACTGTTTGGTTAGGCGCTACTATACCGGTTTCGTTTCTGAAAGTTAAATGAGGTTTACCCGCCTGTCCTCTTTGAGTGGTAATAATAATCACACCATTAGCACCTCTTACACCATAAACAGCTGTTGTGGAGGCGTCTTTCAATATAGTTACACTCTCAATTTCATTTGCATCGATCAGGCTGATCTGGTCTGTCGTTATTTCAATATCGTCAACAATGATCATAGGAGTAGTTGTACCAGCGTAAGTGGTTACCCCGCGGATCTGAAAGTCGGCACCATCTTTACCCGGTTGACCTGATCTCTGCTGTGAGAAGAATCCCGGTAAACGCCCTGTAAGCGTATTTTGTAAACTTGATGCCGGACTCTGCCTGATTTCTGTTCCGCCAATTGAACTAACTGCACCGGTATTAGTTATCTTTTTTGTTTCACCGTAGCCTATAATAACTACTTCCTCCAGACCTTTTACATCTTCCTCCATAGTTATATTCATGACTGATTTTCCCGTGAACGTGACCTCTTTTTTCAGGTAACCGATCATGGAAAATACCAGCGTCCTATCGCTGTTCCTTAATCTGATACTGAATTTCCCGTGTTCATCAGTAACTGCACCATTGGCGGTTGCACTTTTTTCGTAAACGTTTACACCGGGTAAAGTTCCGTTTTTGTCACTTACCGTACCTGTTATAAGCTGGCCGGTCTGTGCAACACCCGGCAGGCATTTAAAGACTGCAAATACGAGGCTTAATACAAATAAATATCTTTTCATAAATTCTCTCTCGTTAAATACTTACCAGTTAGGATTTTGAAGCATATTGCTGTTAGATGACATTTCTTTAAAAGGTATTGGATACAGATACATTTTTGAAGCATCAAATGATGTTGCTGCCACATTTACTATGTTATATGTTACAGTAGTACCATTTAATGTGCCCTGTATGCCGTGTAGCGAACCGTTCAATAGCGTTTCGGCAATTTTCCATCGTCTTATATCCCAAAAACGCTGTTCTTCAAAGGCCATTTCAACCCTGCGCTCGTGCCGGATACGGATACGCATTTCCGCCTGGCTTAATCCTGTAGGCAAACCAGGCATATTGACTCTTGTCCGGATGGCGTTAACAGCAGCATAAACACTGGCATCAGCGCCTACTGCCTCATTTTGTGCCTCTGCATAGTTGAGTAGTATTTCCGCGTAACGAAAGATGGGGAAATTATGATTATAAGATGTATATGCAGTTTCACTGGTCGAACCGGTCATAAACTTGCGCAAATAATAACCTGTGCGGGTTTCTCCACTGCTTACTTTTCCAAAACCCAGCGGGCGGTCTTTACCGCCATCGTAAGTTTGAACATTACGCGTTAGCCAGTATAAGCCATTAAAACTAACCGTGCCGGCCAAACGCGGATCTCGGTTATAATATGGAGTACTAAGCGTATAACCGGAACCCGCATCGGTTATCATGAGCCCTGTAAAAGTTTCATATTCGTTTACCAACTCCTGGGTAGGATTGGTTTTGCCCAATCCACCACGGGTATAGCCTACTGGTTCATTATAATATTCAACGGTAGTATTGGCAGCCTGACTGTATGGCAGTATGATTTCGAAATTACTCCTGGCGGAAAATATGTTCAAAAATTTGTTGACCCCGGCGATATAACTTGCTAAACTTGCCGCCGGCGCTAAACCGCTCATTGTTATGGTGGTATAATGCGCAATTGTTGTTGCTGTAGATAAAGCATATACAAACTTACCTGCATTGACGCTGTCGATGATAGCTTTGGCGGCACTGGCAGCAGCGGCCCATTTGATTAAATCATTATCCGGGTTATTAAGCGGACTTGCTACATATAACAGTAGTCTTGATTTTAGTGCCATGGCAGCACCACTGCTGAAACGTCCATAGTATGAGTTGTTAGTTACACCGCTTGTCGCGTTTGGAGCCAGCAGGTAAGGCCTTACAGAATCAAGTTCACTGATAATGTAATTTACACAGTCGGCAAAACTGCTTCTGGGTAATTCAATGTTATCGTACGTGTCGAATATTTTATCTCCTACTATTGGTACTCCGCCCCAACGTTTAATGAGTTCGAAATAAAACATGGCCCGCAATGCTCTCGCTTCGGCTTTATATTGCTCCTTTAAACCAGCCTGTTTTAAGGGAACCAGATCAATATTAGCTAAAAAAATATTGGTTTTCCGTATACCTGCGTAATTGGCGTCCCAAGTATTATCAACTAAATTGAACGAATTGATTGCGCCTGTTGACCAATATTGGATAGCATCGGAACCTGAGGATGGTAATGCATCATCGTCGCCGGCGTCCAGCATCGTATTGTTGCTTAGCCGATTGAAGCCTTGAGGTAAACTGGAATAAATGTTATTTAAAAAATTTGTTGCATTTACTCCTAACGAATCCGTGGTGTCAAATACCACATCTTTATCTATAGTTTCCAAAGGTGTATCTTCCATAAATTTGTTACAGCTTATAAGAGCTGCAATGCACATTGTCAGTAATCCTGAAAGGATAATATTTCTCTTCATTGTTTTTTAATTTTGAGATTACAACTTTAAGGTTATGCCGCCGTTGATAATACGCTGGTTAGGGAAGCCGGAGAGGCCGGATTCCGGATCAAAGTATTTTAAGCTTGTAAACGTTAACAAATTATAGGCATTCACAAAAACCCGCAGCTTTTTGATTCGCGCACGGTTCAGAAAATTATCCGGGAAAGTATATCCGATCTCTGCGTTTTTTAATCTGATATAATCGGTTTTGCGCCGCCATAATGTTGATACGACTGTATTATTAGTATTAACACCTAAGGTTAAGCGCGGTAATGTTGCATCTACGCTGTTTTCAGGAGTCCAGCGGTTTTCAGTAGTGTAGTCAAGTACATAGCCATAGCTATTATAAAATGCCGACATCAATGATGCGCTAAACACGTTCTCGCGGTTAAGGGTTCCCTGAAACAAAGCGCTTACATCAAAACCTTTATAGTTAAATCCTAAGCCAAGCCCATAAAAGATGAATGGTTTATGGCCGGTTATGGCCGTTTGATCTAAAGTGTTAATAATGCCATCGCCGTTCAGATCCAGGTATTTAACATCGCCCGCAACAGGCGTGTAACCAAGTATATGTGCCGATTGGGAAACATCTTCTCCCTCCTGATAAAACCCGATTGCCTGATAACCGTATACAGCGTTATCTGCCTGTCCGGCATGATACATCCAGGGATATGGATAATTGCCTTCATTGGCATCTAACGTTACGCTTTTAGTAACAGCCGCATTTCCTTTGATAAAATAGCCAAAGGTACCGATATGGCTGTTAAAGGCCATGCTGCCTTCGAAACCGGTATAGCGTGATTCGCCTAAATTGACAAGCGGATAAGTTTGTCCGATAATACCCGACGCATAGCCACCTCCAGGCTGGATTAACTGATCATAGTATTTGTTGTTATAATAATCAGCATCAAAGCTTAATTTGTAATTAAAAAACGCGGTTTCAATTCCAACGTCGTATTTTAAACCTTTTTCCCAGGTAAGTTTTGAATTTGCAAGCGTGCTTTCGGCAGCTCCGGAAACTGCCGTGGCACTGGTGCCAAAATTATAGCCGGTAGCGCTTATACTGTAAGCCTGCAGGTACGAATAATAATCTGTCGGATCTCCCCAGGCTGTCTGGCCAATTGAACCCCGTATTTTTAACAGGCTGACTGTTTTCGATTTGAAAAACGGCTCGGCCGATAGAATCCAACCCAAACCCACCGATGGTAAAAAGGCCCATTTGTCCGACGGGTAACGGTTTAAGCTATTATACGAAAGTCCAAGTTGTGCAAGGTATTTTTTATTATAATCGTAATCAGCATTTACTCCTATCGTTTGGTACACCTTATTCAATTGTGTATAGGAAGTTGAAATATTGTCTTTATTGTAAGTTCCGATCACGTTCAGGTTATTATATCCGAAGCTTCCGCTATATCCCAGCATTCCATTAAGGTATATGTGATTATTTTGCGTATAAACGTAAGCTGTACCCTTACCTGCTGAGACTGTGCCATCACTACCGATTTTAGTGTAGGTAGTGCCGGTCGAAGTAATTACGGGATAGTAGACTGCAAAGGTCTTATCGTGATTGATTTGTTCAACGTAATAATTATTAATTGATGCCAGGCCTTTCAACCACAAGCCTCTAGTGATGCGGTCCAGCTTAAATTTCAAACCAACATCGGCGCTGACAGTATTTCGCTTAATGGTATTGTAACCGGAGCTTACGGTGCTGGCTAATAAATTATTGGTCCAGGTGGTATTGCCTCCATAAGAGCCATCGGCATTGACAGCAGGATACGCAAGCGGTGATACAGCAAAAATATTATTGATTATCGTAGTGGCTCCGGTTCCGGGTTCCGAATCACTGGTAAACGATCCATTCAGGTTCAGTGACAGTTGAATGTTTTCATTAAAATCTACCTGCGCATTGGTGCGTATATTATAACGGCTGTAATCGTTATTGGTATTGTATGCATTCTCCGGGTTGGTTAAAAAATTTCCACCCTGTAAAAAAGCCTCTCCTGCTAAAAAAAAGCGATAGCTTCTTCCATTTCCTGCTGCATCTATAGTGTATCTGCGTTGTGCCGAATTGCTTTTGTAAAGCATTTGGTACCAGTTATTATTGGGTTGTGTATAAGGATCGTTTGTGCCGTTTTCATAGGCGGCAATTGTAGCATCCGGGTACAGTGGAGTTGCCCCGGGATACGTATTTAACTGAGCTTCGTTATACAGCTTGGCATAATCAGCTCCGGTAATAAAATTTGGTCGCCTTATTTGTTGTAACCCGCCATATTGAGCACTGAAAGTTAATTCGAACGGGCTTGACTCTGAACGATCTTTAGTTGTAATATAAATTATTCCGTTTGATGAACGTAAGCCAAACAGGTTGGCTGATACAGCGTCCTTTAATACTGTTATTGACTTAATTTCATTCGGGTTAAAAGTGGGAGCGCTTCTTACTACACCATCAATAATAAGCAGTGGTGACTGTCCCTGCAGGGTTAGAGTGGCCCCGTCATATGAAGCTCCCGTTTTTCCGGATGATTGTACACTATATAACCCGGCCAAGCGCCCTGCTAATGTATTTGATACGTTAGATACAGGGATATTATTAATATCTTCTCCATATATGGTGGATGTTGTGGCTGTGTTAGTTAGTTTTGGTATAGTATGATTCCATAAATTAATTGCGCGGTTTTGGGCGGCAATTTTGACCGACATGCCATCTTCAACCATTGAATCTTTATTGGTCGTGTCCTTTATTGATAACTGATAATAACCCGCCATTGCTTTTCCCGACCCGGTGCCCAATAAGAGCCAACACAGTATTACAGCGTAAGCCGGCCCCCCTGAAATTTTAGTTATGTAATTGTTTAAGATCATTTCTGTAAGTTTTAACGGTAAACATTATTATCTGACCACTCCGGTTAATAATCCGTTTGGGTATAGATTTGAATATACATCCACAGAAAGGTTATCAGATGCGATGGAGGTGGCCACGGCGGAAGACACCGTTATCTTTTTGGGTACATTAAAGTCTGCGGCAGACGAAGCCAATGTAACCAGAGCCAAAGTATCGTTTGTTTTGTGGATATACGAACTTGTTAAAGCATCTGCCGCCGGCATATTACTTACGTTTATCTGGTAAACAAGAGTGTAGTCACTAAGCTGACGAAAATATCCGACACCCTCGGCTGTAGTATTAACAGAGGTGTTGTATTGGGATAAGTTAATATCAAAGGCAGACAGGACGGTTTTATCGATCTGACCACGTACTAAGCCTGTAGTTACCTGTGCTGAATTTACCTGAAGATAAACCGTCTCGGTCAGGAGCTTATTGGCTGTAGCAGTATCCAGCTGGATATTGCCCGCAAGTTCCCTGTTGCTGTTAAAGCTGCCATCGCTTAAATTAACAAGCACTGTACCGTTTTCTACTGCTGAACCTAAGTATAAAGCTGCATTTGCCGGTACATCGCCGTTATTCAATTCTGTGTCAAAATATATATGATAGTTCAATAAATTATTGTCCATCAGGTATATAACAGCCACAGCATGATCGCTACGATCAGTGTTTGAGGGGATAGTATAAGATGCGCTCAGAGTAACTTTCCATTGCTTTTCTATGTAGACATCTGATGTATAAACATCTTTTTTACACGAAAATAAACCTGAAAAGATAAATGAGGCCAGGAGCAAAACTCCCGGAGCGGTGGCCCGTAATCTGTTTGGGTGATAAGAAATACCGCTCAATTTAAAAATACCAGCCCTTTTAAAGTCGATTTTCTTCATATTATATTATTCAAGTTGTTTAATTTTGTATCATAGACTAATATTCCAATTATATTGAACCAATGCCTCCTGACAGGACTTCAATAGCAATAAGAGAATGCGTTGCTTTAAATAAGAATCGTGGATCCTCAGTAGTTGCAGGCGCCACAACGCTGGGGCCTTCCGAAAGTTCTTTTTGTCCATCGTAGTAGTTGAGAGATTATATATTTGCTCTTGAGATGATTAATTAGAACAAATTTAGTAGGAGGACATGCTTCAGACAGGGTATTTGTGTAAATTTATAGGGGTAAAATTGTAAAAAATACCGCTTAAGTAAATAATTAATGCAAAAAACGGTTCTTTTTTTTAATAAAAAATAAGTTTAATGGGAGAAGCTTTGATTTTTTTAAAAATACCTATTTGTTTGATTATTTTGTAGATTTACAAAACGCACAGATGCAAAAAAACGGTTTTTATTGTGTCTTAAATAATGATTATGTTTTTAATGAAACTTTGCACACATCTGCAACGGCTCATTAACCGGGATGAATGGATGCGCTCATGATCGCTTCTTTGCTTGAAAAAAGACAAATATTCTGATGAAAATTTATTTTAGAAAGTTTATTAATTGTTTTGTACTACTCTTTTGTCTGATTATTTGCTTTTCTCACCTTGTTTCCAATGCACAAAATTTGGTTCTGTTCGATCATCTGACAGTAAGTAAGGGCCTTTCACAGAATTCAGGAATAGCAATCGGTCAGGATAAACAGGGATTTATCTGGATCGGAACCAGATATGGATTGAATCGCTATGACGGGTACCGGTTTAAGATCTATCAGAATACCGATAGTAGCGGATTAAAAGACAATTATATTCATGCCATCCACAGTGACAGACAGGGTTTGTTGTGGATCGGTACGGAGGCTGGCTTGCATTGGTATGATTTGATGAACGACCAAATCAGGCGGATATCTGACCGGTACGCCAGTTTTGCAAGAGGGTCCAATATGATCATTCATATTTTTGAAGACAAATCAGGCAGGTTATGGATAAGTACAGAATATGGATTAAAGCTGCTGGCTAAAAATAAAAAAGAATATGAATATACATTCTTAATGAATAATAGCGGTCTGCCTTCAAATAATGTCAGATGCTGTTACCAGGATTCGAAGGGAAATTTATGGGTGGGAACGGCAAACGGATTGTCTAAAATTACATTTAATAACAATAAGCCTGTATTCGAAAATTTCAAAAATAATTCTAAGCCAGATGACATCAGCGATAATTATGTTACCAGTATTACAGAAGACAAGGATAAAAATCTTTGGATAGCAACGCAAAACGGCGGATTGAATTTATATTGCCCGCCAACCAATAATTTCGTTGTTTTTAAGCATTCAGAAAACTCTAAAAGCATTATCAGCAATGTGATCCGCAAGATCGAAACAGATGAATCAGGAAAGCTTTGGATAGGAACTCTTGATGGCCTGAGTATTATGGATACTAAAAGCCACGAGTGTGTCTCCTATCAATATGAGGCCGGGAATAACAAAAGCCTCAGCCAAAATTCTGTATACAGTATTTTTAAGGACAAAAACGGATCAATGTGGGTAGGTACATATTATGGGGGCGTAAATGTTTCTTATCCTTATATTACCCAGTTTAAGATGTATCACAAAGAAAGATACCAACCGAGTATCAATAACAACATTATAAGTTCCATTGTGCAGGACAAAAATAAAAATATCTGGATCGGGACGGAAGGTGGCGGTGTTAATTTTTTTGACCGAAAGACCGGAGCTTTTAGTGCTTATACAAACAGGGCGGGATTATCTGCAGGTTTAAGATCAAATCTGGTGAAATGCTTATTTCTGGACAGAAAGGACAATTTGTGGATTGGGACACATGGTGGCGGCTTAAATCTTTTTGAAACCGAAACTAAAACGTTCAAAAGATTCCTTTTTGATCCTTTGTCGCCTAAATCACTGCTTGAAGAGGTAAATGCTATAATGGAAGATACAGATGGCACACTTTGGATTGGAACACAAAAGAGCGGAATAGTGGTTTCCAATGCCCGGAGAACCGAATTCAGGCCACTGAATCTTCCGGCGCTTAACAGGAAAATCAAAGGGATAGCAGTTACAAACCTATTAAAGAACGGAGACGAAGTTTGGATCGGTACCTACTACGGCTTATTCGTTTTGAACCGAAAAAAGAATGTTCTCGTTTCTTTTAAAAGTAGCCGCAGCAACGCAAAAAACCTAAAATCATTGAGCGTTAATTGTATAGCCAAAACCCGGGATGGAAAAATATGGCTGGGTACATATTATGGCGGCTTAAGCTGCTATGACAGAGAAAAAAATGCCTTTATATCATATAACATTGACAATGGACTGCCAAATAATAACGTATTAGGTATTCTTGAAGATGAAAGCGGAAATTTATGGGTAAGCACGAGCAACGGCCTGAGCGTTTTTAACCGACGTTTAAAAAGTTTTAAAAACTATACTGTCAGTGATGGCCTTGCAGGCAACGAGTTTAATACCAATGCATATTTTAAAAGTGACGATGGTGAAATGTTTTTCGGAGGTTACGATGGTTTTATTAGCTTTTATCCTGACAGAATACAGACCAACACCAAAAGAAACAAGATAGTATTAACCGATATCAAATTTCAAAACAGGTCAATTGATATATCAGAACACGGAAATCCGGGCAATATCAATAATTTAAGCAAAGTTGTTTTTAAATATAACCAGAATACCTTTTCAGTCGATTTTGCACTGCTAAATTTTATCAAACCGCAGAAAAACCATTACACATATAAATTGGATGGTTATGAATCAAAGTGGAATTATACAAACATACCAACTGCCGGTTATATTAATTTACCTCCGGGAAGTTATAATTTACTGATAAAAGGGATTAATAACGATGGTTTTATGAGCGGAAATGTTAAAAAAATCAATATTGTTATTTTACCGCCATTTTACCGGACATGGTGGGCCTATTTGTTATATATGGCGATAGTATGTGTAATAATAATTTTATTTGTCCGCTATCTCTTAATTCAGGCTGTACTCAAAAAAGAAAAAGAAATAAATGTGCACAAACTGGATTTCTTTACCAATATATCTCATGAAATAAGAACTCCCTTAACATTAATTGTTGGGCCGCTAGGGAATTTAATCGAGGAAACCAGTAATGATTTAAAGATCAACAGGAGTTTGCTGCAAATCAAAAATAATGCAGACCGGCTGATGAATTTAGTAACAGAGTTGCTTGACTTCAGGAAAGCAGAAAGCGGTAAAATGCCGTTGCAAGTGAGTGCCGGTGATATTATAGGTTTCTGTAAGGAGATTTTTCTCGCCTTCCAGAATATGGCTTTCAATAAATCTATAGATTATGTTTTCGATACTTCGCTCGGGTATTTTGAATTATATTTTGATAAGGTCCAACTCGAGAAAGTAATTTTCAATCTTTTATCAAACGCACTAAAATTCAGCCCTGACGAAGGCAAAGTAATTTTCGCTATTACTCAAAGAAA
>JAATFW010000087.1 GCA_015654985.1 Sphingobacteriales bacterium
CGTGCCAGCTCTGAATATTCGTGGGCCTGGTTGCAGGTAGCGTCATATTCAATAACTGTTTTTTTATTAAACTCAGCCTTTTGAACCATGTTATCGCGGGGTACGAAATGGATCATGTGGGTGCCTATTGCTGCGCAAAATTCTTCGAGGAATTCCTTTTCCCGGTCCACTTTACGGCTGTTACAGATAATACCTCCCAAACGGACGCCGCTCTGTTTGGCATATTTCACAAGTCCTTTGCAAATATTGTTGGCGGCATAGATGGCCATCATCTCACCTGATGCTACGATATACACTTCCTGTGCTTTACCATCTCTGATCGGCATTGCAAAACCTCCGCAGACAACATCACCAAGAACATCATAAAACACATAATCCAGATCCTCATCATAAGCGCCAAGCCCTTCCATAAGGTCGATGGCTGTGATTACACCGCGCCCTGCACATCCCACACCAGGTTCCGGGCCTCCGGATTCACAGCAACTTATATTTCCAAAACCTTTACTGACTGCTTTGTCTATGGTGATCTTTTCGGCCCCCTCCAGACGAAGTGTATCCATGATCGTCTGCTGGTTCATGCCGCCAAGGATCATACGCGTAGAATCAGCTTTGGGATCGCATCCGTGGATGAATACTTTCTGTTTGTACACATGGGCCATTGCGGCGGCCGTGTTTTGCTGGGTGGTAGATTTTCCAATCCCTCCCTTTCCATAAAAAGCAATTTTTTTCATAACATTCTTATTTTTTAATAAAAAAATCTACAGATTTCAGCTTAAAGTTGAGTATTATCTTTACAGAACCTAATCTGAGCGCCCAATTACAATAAGCATACCACAACAGGAATGATAATTTTCAGATTACAGAGCATATTTTATAGCTTCAGCAACAGAAATGGCGGAAACATATGTTTGTCACGGGTTTTTTATGATAAATAAATTTTTCATCTATTAAAAAGGCATTAGATTACCTCATATAAAACCAACAAAAATGTAATATTATCTTTTGCTTTTATTCTTTTAGGAAGAATTTCAATCAGCGTTTAACCGGCTTGTCTCAACGTCATTAAATACGATGATATTTTCCGGTATCGGCAGTTATTTTAGCTACTATTTTCATTATTTTCCATCATTTTTATTTATTGCATTTACCGGCAGGAAGGATCTCCTTCCCGTGTTACTGCAAGTACGTGCTATGAGAAGAATTTAATCACAAACCTGTATTGCTATTTCCGGACGGGCCACTTAGTAAATTCCGGACACAGAGTGTCCGAAAGCGAACAATTTCTACAAAGTCAAAACTCACAAAACATTAATTACCAGCGCATTATCCCGATGGCATAGTTTATACTTTAATGATGTAAATTCGGTCATTATTTATATACAGTGGACAGAGCAATACCAAAAAGAAAGTGGAACAATAAAAGAATAACAACAATAGCGGGTATCACAGCCCTCGTATTGCTGATAGCCGGAAGCATTTACTTCACTTCCGGAAAGAGCAAATTAAATGTTGATACAGAAAGGATCACCATCAGTGAGATCAGGAAAGGATCATTTCAGGAGTTTATTCCCGTTAACGGGATTGTGATGCCGCTTACTACGATCTATCTTGATGCAGCCGAGGGAGGCCGTGTGGAAGAAAAGTTTGTGGAGGACGGGACTATGATGAAAAAAGGAGATCCGGTGATGCGTCTTTCGAATACCGACCTTGAACTAAGTCTTGCAAACCAGGAAACTGCAGTATTTGATGTACTTACCCAGATGCAGAACACACGTAACAACTCTCAGGAGAATACCATCTCGAAATTAAATCAGCAGGAGGATGTGGACAACGGATTGCGGGAAGCCGAAAGAAAGTATAAAATGAATAAAAAACTGTATGCCGACAGGATTATTGGCCTGCAGGAGTTTCAGGCTACTGAAAATGAATACAATTACCAGGTTCGCAAGAGAAAACTGGCCGACCGCGTGCTTAAACAGGATTCTGTTTCGGTAAGGCAGCAACTGAAGCAGATGAATGAATCATACGAACGGATGAGCAATGCCCTTCAGTTGATGAAGAAAAAAGTGGGCGATCTGGTGGTCAGAGCCCCGGTGGATGGACAGCTTACTTCTATGGATGCAGAAATTGGCCAGAATAAAAATAAAGGCGAGCGCCTGGGTCAGATAGATGTGCTGAGCGGCTTTAAGGTACGCGCAGACATAGATGAACATTATATTACCCGCATCTTCCCGGGACTTACCGGCGATTTTGTGCTGGGCGACAAAGTTTATAAACTGCGCATTAAAAAAGTTTTTACCCAGGTTACCAACGGGCGCTTCCAGGTTGACATGGAGTTTACATCGGCAAGGCCCCAGAATATTCGCCGGGGGCAAACGCTCCAGGTAAGGCTTGCCCTGGGCGACGAAACACAGGCCCTGTTGCTTGCACGTGGAGGATTTTATCAGCAGACAGGCGGAAACTGGGTGTTTAAGGTAAGCAGCGACGGCAAAACGGCGTATAAAACCGACATCCAGCTTGGCCGGCAGAACCCTGATTATTATGAGATCCTGGATGGCCTTAAGCCGGGAGATAAGGTAATTACATCGAGTTACGAGAATTTCGGCGATGTACAGGAACTGGTACTGAAAGAATAGAAGGACCGTCAGAGATAAAAATAATTGCCGTTAGAGATTAAAAATAATTTGTAAAAAGAAGAGCTGAATGCTAAATGCCGACAGCTGATAGCCAAACATAGCATGATCAAAATTACCAACCTCGAGAAATTCTACCGTACTGAAGAGGTAGAGACTGTAGCCCTTAACGGAGTATCCATTGATGTGGCAAAAGGCGAATTCGTTTCTATTATGGGACCTTCGGGATGCGGAAAATCAACGTTGCTGAATATCCTGGGGTTGCTCGACGATCCGGATGGCGGGAGCTACCTTTTCAATGGCATTGAAGTAGCTAAGTTCAATGAACGGAAACGCTCTGACTTAAGGAAACATAACATCGGTTTCGTATTTCAGAGCTTCAACTTAATTGATGAGCTTACCGTATATGAAAACGTAGAACTTCCGCTTATCTATACCAAAACACCTGCCGCAGAACGCAAGCGCAAGGTAGAAGCCGTTCTTGATAAAGTGCAGATCATGCACCGCCGGAACCACTTTCCGCAACAACTGTCGGGCGGACAGCAGCAGCGCGTTGCCGTAGCCCGTGCCGTTGTTAACAACCCCAAGCTGATCCTGGCGGATGAGCCTACCGGTAATCTTGACTCATCAAACGGGAACGAAGTGATGCAGTTGCTTACCGACCTGAATGAACAGGGAACTACCATCGTGATGGTTACACACTCTGAACATGATTCGAGATACAGCCATCGCATTATCCGTATGCTGGACGGGCAGGTGGTAACGGAGAATATTATGGTGTAAGGGGATTATGAGTTATGGGTTGCAGGACGGTTGCGGGTTAAATCGCGGTGAATCTGCGGGTTTATGAAAACGGGAAAATTGTTTTTCCTTAATATCAAATTTGCTGGTTGCTGAAAGCTAAAAACTGATTATTAAAAGCTATTCCCCTATGGTTAAGAATTACTTAAAAATCGCGTTTCGCAATCTCCTCAGGAATAAAGGGTTCTCTGCTATTAATATTTCCGGTCTGGCTATCGGCATGGCGGGAGCTGTTTTAATTCTCCTATGGATTCAAAATGAGCTGAGCTTCGATCAGTTCCACGCAAAAAAAGATCAGTTGTATATGGTTTACAACAAGTCTGTTTTTGAGGGCGATATCCATTGCTGGAGTTCTACCCCTTCAGTACTTGCTCCGGCGTTAAAGGCAGAATATCCCGATATAAAAAATTTTGCCAGATATGATTGGGAAAGCGAACGTTTGCTAAGTTATGGCGACAAAAAGCTTAACAGCTCAGGTTCTGTTACTGATTCTGCATTCCTATATATGTTTAGCTTCCCCCTGATAAAGGGAAATGCCTTAACAGCACTGACGCAGGTCAACTCCATTGTTATTACAGAATCGCTGGCTAAAAAGCTTTTTGGAGATGAAGACCCCTTCAACAAAATTATCAGAGTAGAGAGCAAAGATAATTTCCAGGTAACAGGCGTTTTAAAAGATCTTCCGCCCAATACACGTTTTAATTTTGAGTATTTATTGCCCTGGCGTTATCTTCAAAGCTTAGGATGGGACTATCCAAACTGGGGAAATAACAGTTTCCGTACCTTTATTGAGCTGCAGCCGGGGGCATCTCTAAAGTCGGTTAACAAAAAAATCAAAAACATTACTATCCGGCATTCAAAAAACCAGGAGGATAATGAAGTGTTCCTCTATCCCGCATCCAGGTGGCGCTTATGGTCGCGGTTCGAAAATGGGATTGTTACCGGCGGGCGTATTGAAACGGTACGTTTATTTGGGGCAATTGCCCTGTTTATCCTGTTGATCGCCTGCATTAACTTTATGAACCTCAGCACAGCAGGAAGTGAAAAAAGAGCGAAGGAAGTGGGGATCAGGAAAGTATCAGGAGCTAAACAATCATTCATTATAGGTCAGTTTCTCACGGAATCAGTAATAATTGCTTTGCTTGCCGGTATTATTTCC
>JAATFW010000101.1 GCA_015654985.1 Sphingobacteriales bacterium
ATACCGTAATCACCACCCTGGTGATCGATCGTCTTCACGAAAAAGAAATGCATACCTGTAAGCCTTGCCAGCTCCCTTGCTTCATGCACTCCTTTACCAGAACGTTCGGTATTAACATCTACCTCCTGGAGGGCTACCAGATCTGCTTTCGATTCCTTAATAACTTTTGCTACGGCCGGAATATCAATCAGTCCTTCCTTAGCTTTTGAAGGCGGATTACAATGATGAATATTATAACTTAAAACTTTAATCTTCGCTCCTTTTTCCCCCCCGGCATACAAGCCGCCGGACAAAAATACTGCGGTAAGAAGGAGCAGTAAGGTTTTTAATGATTGATTCTTTATGATCGATTTCATATTAAAATAAACTATCTTATTTATATTTTAATTCTGCTACCACAGCACGATGATCTGAAGCCACGGCTTCATCTGCAGTTCTGTAACTCAAAACAGTAAATGCTGCTGAAGCCTGCTGGTTAAGAAAAACATAGTCAATAGTACGCGTCGGATTTGTTGCCGGGGAAGTCAACGGACATCCTGAGAGGCAACCTGCCGTAAAGCTTTGCTGAAGTGTTGTAATTGCCTCATTTGTCGGAACAGCATTAAAATCACCTGCCAGAACAAAAGGCGACTGGATCCCCGAATTGATACGAAGTAATTCCTGAACCTGGGTCATCCTGCTGTTGGCATCTGATACCTCCAGGTGGGTGGATGCAAAATAGAATTTACCACTTCCCCCTTCGGCAGCCACCGAAATGATAGCGACAGAACGAAGCTCCCCGGTAGCTCCTGCCGCCAGAGGAAGAGAATAGCGGATCCTGTCTACTATCGTATATTTCGAAAGGACAGCTACCCCATACTCTCCTCCATCATAATCGATGGATTTGGAGAAAAACACACTCCTTTTAGTCCTGGCAGCAAGTTCCTGAGCTTCATTTAAATTTACTCCCGACCTTTTGGTGTTCTTATCAACCTCCTGAAGGGCAACAAAATCAGGGTCCTCACTATTGATCACGGCGGCAATAGCGGCCAGATCAATTACTCCTTCACTTTGTGCCGGCGGATTGCCATGATGAATGTTATAGGTCATCACCTTAACGGTCTGCCCCGACTTTATGGTTGTGGGAGTTTCGGTTACCGGTTTTCCGGGCTCTTCAGGATCACCGGACTTTGATTTACCGCAGGCAGTGAACAGAACTACTATCCCAATCCATAAAAAATATCCGGGCCTCACGCTATTGATTCTATCTTTCATTACTCTCATTTCAATCCTCTTTCTAAGCACATAAATTATTTTGCAACTATTATTGCCATCCCGGGTTCTGCCCCAGGTTTGGATTACGGTCCAGTTGAATCAATGGTACCGGCCATAAATAATTCTTTGGATCAACAAAACTCCGGTCGTCATCCACAATAATATATCCCTCTGCATCAGCCCTTAAGTTTGCAACGTCGGCTGGAACCAATGCCCAGGATTTCTTCATACCTTTAATTGGCTCAGCAAGAAGCGGCCCCTGTTTCCAGCGTTTAATATCAAAATATCGCTGTCCTTCCAATGCCAGTTCTATCCGTCGTTCCCTTCTTATTTCAGTACGAACATCCATACCATTCGCTTCAAGTTCAGTCAATACCATAGGATGCATTCCTACCCTGGTCCGCAACAAATTGATGGTATTATTAAGGTCCTCCTGTGTGAGCGTCCCCTGCTCAAAACGGGCCTCTGCATAGGTTAAAAGGATCTCTCCGTATCTTAAAAGGTGAATATCATTCTGATCCTGCGTTACCGACCCAACCGTTGACAGTTCAACATATTTCGTAAAATAAAAACCGGTTACTGTTACACATCCTCTCCTGTCTGCAACAAATTTTGGTGTAGTAAAGATATCAGGATTAGTATTCACAGGCTTTCCATCATACCGGCCTCCCCATCTTGCTCCGGGAGTAAGAATTGTCTGAACCATACGCGGGTCCCTGTTTTGAAAGATCTCATCGTAGGAACCGTTTTTATATAACGGAGATCTATCTATAGGCAATCCATCTGAACATAAATAGGCATCCACCAAAGACTTTGTAGGATTAAAGCGCGAACTCTGATCCGGCACCTGAATCTCCCGGCTAAGGTTATGCACACTAACATTCGTTAAATTAATCCTGGCTATAATAGTTTCCCTGTTATTACCGTTCACCAGCTTTCCGGCCCATGTAAAGAACTGGTTATAGGTGGTGGCAGGATCTCCGTTATTATATAATTGATAAACACCTAAATCCATCACATCTTTCGCAGCCTTTTCGGCCACATCGTACCTTCCGAAATATAAAGCATAACGCGCTTTTAATCCCAATGCAGCACCCTTCCGCATACGTCCCTGGTTATCCTTGTCGGGAAGTTCGGCTTTCAGATTAACAGAGGCCTCCTGTAATTCATTCAATATAAAATCCTGTACAGTCTGGGCAGGGTCACGGGGCCCGTACACCTCATCTATCGACAGAGGTTTAGTAATCAGGGGAACATCCCCGTAAAAAAGCGTGAGGTAGGCATATGTGTAGGCTCTTATCACTCTTGCTTCGGCAGCAAGTTCTTCTCTTCTGGCCTCGCTCACTGTTACCGCCCGGTTATAATTGGCAAGAAAAACATTACACTCACGAATGGCCTCATACATATTCCTCCACTCATTATTAATAGTGCTTACATCTATTCCATATCTGCCGGCGGCAATATTACGGTAATCGGTGGTGCTCGAATTGTAGGTATTATCACCCATCTGATCCATATCCACCGTATTTTTATTTTTCACATTAGCATACAGGGCATTTACGGCCAGAACCAATTGCTCCTCTGTAGTCCAGAAAGTCTCGTCCACAATTCCATCGCGGGGTACACGGTCAAGAAAATCCTTTTTACAGGAAGAAAGCGTTAATCCTGATAATATCGTTATATATAATACTATTTTTTTCATGGTATTTTATTTCAAATTAACGTTCAAACCAAAAACGAAAGTTTTAACCTGGGGATAATAGCCTCCTGATGTTACCGGACTTTCAGGATCATATCCATAAAAGAAATCTGATTTAGTGAACAGATTATCTGCGGAAGCATATATCCGTAAACGGCTTATCCTGAGTTTCTGAATAACAGAAACCGGCAGTGTATACCCTATTTGAATATTTTTAAGCCTCAGGTAAGAAGCGTCTTCCAGCCAGTAAGTAGACAGCCTTTGGTTATACGATTGATTGTAGGTAAGACGCGGGTAACTTGCATCAGGGTTATCAACCGTCCAGCGGTCGAGATGTACCTGCTGAGGCATACTTCCTTCATTCACAAAAGCGTGCCGTGCGGCTCCTGTTACTAACCCGTCTGCCTTCCCTACACCCTGAAGGAAAAACTGAAAGTCCAGGCCTTTCCATTCAACATCTCCCCTGAAACCAAATGTATATCTCGGAATGGCACTGCCTATTACCTTTCTATCGTCGGCCGATGTGATGTTACCATCGCCATTAAGGTCCTTAAATATAATGTCACCCGGCTTGGGAGGATACTGGGAATCGTAAGGAAACTTTGGAGTATAGACTTTCGTTGCAGGATTATAATCAAAATCTACCTCCTGGGCGATGCGATCGGCAACAAAACCATAGAAGGCATTAATAGGATAACCTACCATCCTAACCCTATCGGCAGGGGCAGAGTTTGTGCCGCCTAAATCGGTAACTTTATTTTTAACATCCGACAAGTTGAAACTCAGACCATAATTTACCTTTTGAATTCTGTCTTTCCATGACAGAAGTAGCTCCCATCCTTTGTTCTCCACCTTTCCCGCATTCTGGGGAGGGTAATTGGTACCTACCCCGAGAACATCAGGCAGTACAACCGGTAAAAGAATATCATAGGTTTTATTGATATAATAGTCGGCAGTAATGCCAAGACGACTTTTCAGCATGGTCAGGTCAATGCCAAGATCCTGTTTAGTACTTGACTCCCAACGCAATAATTCATTAGCTACGCCATTCTGAACATACCCAATTTGAGAAACGTTCCCTATAGGCATGGTCGCTACCGGGCCAATGGTCGACATATAACCAAAGTTCAGGATAGTACCACTTGGATCTGTTACTTTGTCATTTCCCTGAGCACCGTACGAAGCACGGATTTTACCAAAATCAAGAAAACTCCTTAAGGGTTTAAAAAACTCCTCTTCTGAGAATATCCAGCCCAGGGATGCCGAAGCAAACCAATCCCAGCGAAGATCACTTCTGAACCGCGAAGAACCATCGTATCGAAAATTACCTTCTGCTAAATACTTCTTGTCGTATACATAGTTCAGGCGCCCAAAGAAAGACTGAAGAGCCCATTGTGTTGAATTAGCACCATTTTCCTGTTGTATTGTACCAATATTAAGATTAGGAACATCCTGGGTAGGAAGATTTAAACGGCTGGCCGAAAAGTTATCAGGAATTTCCTCTTCCCTCGAAAAAGCAAGCATCGCTTTCAGTTCATGTTTTTCAGCCAGAGTTTTCTCATATTCAGCCAGCCCCAAAAATGACTGGTAAAAATTAGTGTAATCATTTGCTGTAATACTGTTGGGATTGCCTGTCTGGTAAATTAAGGAACCGTCATCAGGGCTATAATAATTAATTGTTTTATTAAATACCGTTCTCTTGGAATTCGACCTGATCACGGCATACTGGCTGCGAAGACTGAAACCTTTACCAACATTTAGTTTAGCCTGAAGATTGGCTGTGACCTCCTGTGATCCAAAATCGTTTGTTCCTCCATCTGTCGTTGACGCAACCGGATTGCGGGAACCTCCGATGTATCCCCATCCCCCGGTTGTGAACCGCACCGGCACCAATGGGATGATTTGCATGGCTGCATAGATAGGCCCTGCTGCAGAAGTGACACTTTCGGACGATCCGCTGTAATCTCTGTCGATATAGCCTATGTTGGCATCTAAGTCCAGGCGGTCGAATAAGCTGGTATTAAACCTAGCCCTGATATTATGACGTTTGGCATTATATTTATCTCCCGTTACAAGGCCCCCTTCTTTCAAAAAGCCATAAGAAAGATAATAGTTTAAGTTCTTAGCCCCTCCGTTTATATTGAAATTATGATTTTGCTGGGGAGCGCTCTTTTTCATAATAGCATCGATCCAATCTGTATTGGCATAGTAATTCGGGTCAGACCCGCTCCTTGCAATTTCAATCTGCGCGTCTGTATAAGTGGGATTAAGACTAACATTAGTTCTCGCCTCATTCAGCAGTTGCATATAATCTACAGAGCCTACTCTTTTAGGCAATGCAGTAGGTGTTTGAAATCCGAAATAGTTACTGTAACCAATTGTGGGTTGTTCCCCTTTTCCTTTTTTAGTTGTTACCAGAATTACTCCGTTTGACCCGCGCACACCATATATCGAGGACGATGCCGCATCCTTTAAAACAGATACACTTTCTATATCATCCGGATTCAAAATATTCATATTGCCGCCCGGAATACCATCTACTACTAATAAAGGACTCGCATCGTTTAAAGTCCCTTCACCCCGGATACGAATCGAGGTTGAATTATTACCCGGTACGGCTGTACTGCTTACAACGGTAACTCCTGTCATTAAGCCCTGCAGGGCGGAAGTAACATTCCTGACAGGACGGCTCTGTATGTCATCTGCTGAAATCACACTGACGGATCCGGTCAGGTTTACCTTTTTTTGCGTGCCGTATCCCACTACCACCACTTCGCTTAAATTTTGAAGGTCCTCATTCAGACTCACTGTTATCTGGGTCCTGTTATTCAACGGAACCTCCTGCTGCACAAATCCCGTATATGAGATTACA
>JAATFW010000225.1 GCA_015654985.1 Sphingobacteriales bacterium
ACATTAAGCATCAGCTTCTTTCAGTTTATTCCACCAGAATTTTTTAAGCCACACACTGGTTATTATCAAAACGGCGCACCATATAACCATCTGTGTATTTTCCCTGATCATAAAATAGATTGGAATTACAACCTGGGCCATTTGCCAAATAATGCCGGCTACGATATTGGAAGCATCGCGGTTAAAATCGCCGTTGGGTACAAACTCAGGATTCTCAAGCATCACCTCCCGTTTGATCGGCCCCCAGAATCCCCAGGGGCGCGTCTTTCTGTAAAATTCTTTTACAGCTTCCCGGTTTGTCAGAGGTTCTATGTAAGTACCTATAATACATCCGATTATTGAGATCAACAAAATAACCGGGAATACATAAATATCTACGATGGCGGGGAAGAAAAACAGTTTGGTAGTGGAGGCGATTAAACCAAACAGCATACCCCAGAAATAACCGTTGCCTGTAAAGCGCCACCAAACCCACTTTAACAGGTTTGCGGCAACATATCCTCCGTATAAGGCTGAAGTAAGCCACAGGGTTAACTTCGTAAGCGAAGATGCATTAAAACCAAATATAATCCCCACGATCACCAGTAACACGGAAGATAGAATGCTCAACCGTATATACGTTTTATTTGGTGCATGAGGGTTAATGTATTTTTTGTAAATATCATTTACAATATAAGCAGGTGCAGCATTTACAAATGCTGCGAACGTACCCATAAATGCGGATAGAAATCCGGCCAGAAGAAGGCCTTTTAAGCCTGAAGGCACAAAGCTGTTTATCGTCATCGGGAGCACCTTTTCAAAGTCAATATTGCTTCCCATTTTACCCATTTCCGGACCCAGATATACCAACCCGAGCACAGCAAATGATGCAACCATCAGATACCGGGGAATGTACATTACAAGGATAGTGCTAAAACTCATCTTCGCCGCTTCCGACGGAGTTCTGGCTGCGAGGATGCGTTGCATATCATAGCTTGGAACCGGACCTGCTATAGAAGCGAAAATCCCTTTAAAAAGCATCATCATAAATAACAGGCCAAACAGGCCAAAACCGTCTGAGCTGATCTTGTCATTAACATTTGGAACGGGGGTTTTACTCCAATCGAGGTTCAGGTTCCAGCTAAACGAAAGGTCGGTCCATCCCGGGGGGATCACCGCCCTGATCTGTTCTGCACTGACAGACGTATAGGCGATATAACCAATCGATAAACAAGCGATAGTCATAATAAAAAACTGCAGAACTTCTGTGGCAACCACACTGTACATACCACCTTTTACAGTATACAACGTGGTAAGCGAACAAATAATCAATGCATAGGCCCGCTCAGAGGAAAGATAATAACCTGCTATTGTTGTGCTAAGGTCCCAGGGAAGAATCGAGGTGCAATATTTTCCAATGCCTTCAAAGAAGTAAGCGATGAAGCCAATAACACTGATAACGGCAAAGGTGACAATAATAATATGCGATAATTTTGCCCCCTTACCATCACCAAACCTGAATGTGATCCACTGCGCTCCGGTCATCACTCCCGACCGTCGCATCCAGATAGCCAGATACACAAATACAAATACCTGGTTCCACACCGGCCACAACCATGGGATCCATGCGCTTTTTAAACCGTATATAAACAGGATGCTAACAGTCCACATGGTACCGGATGTATCGAACATTCCAGACGCATTGCTCAATCCAAGGTAGTACCACTTCATCTTATTTCCACCGAGGAAATACGACTGAAGGTCCTTGGATGCCTTTTTAGAGATATAAAATCCCAGGAAGACAAGGCCTGAAATATAAATTAAAATAACAGAAATATCCAGTGTGCTTAATGACATATATATATAATTAGACTTACTTAAATTTTAATCAGGTTTTCCAGAAAACTTTCTTTTTTGTACAATAAACGGTTATCAACGATACTATTCCGGTAAAGATCACTCCCATCAGAAATCCACCGGCAGCAGTTCCTGATAAGCTGTCCAACCACAGTCCTGTTCCTGTAATTCTCATTAATGGAATTAAAAGAAGGTTTCCGGCAGTATAGGCTATCATGGGATTTTTTCCGTTAGCAGCGAGATATCCCAGCAACCTGCTGCCATAACCGCTCTCTTCCAGAATAATAAGAGAAAGTAAAATCAGAAAAGCCAGGCCTGCACTAACAAAATAATAACTGTAGGTTGATATATCTTTTTTTATCCCTCCCTCGTACGCTTCAAAGAGAAGACCCAACAACAGCAGATACACGCCGGCTTCGCCGAATTTTCTTAGTTCAGCAGCCTCAGCATTTCCCTTACGCGGCAAATATAGAATCAGGACACATAACAGACTGCTTAATGCCAGATTCAAAATAAGCCACCGGTTATACAAACACGTGAGAGTGATGATCAAAAGACTCCAGATTAAAGGGACCAGAAAAAGATCCTGACGCTTATTGGTAACGTTTACCGGTATTTTCTTTACCTGAATTAACCACTCGCCTGCTAAAGTTCCCGGCAGGATTATAAATAGGTATTTAAGATAGTAAAATTTGTATGCCCAGGGCAGAGGAGTAAAATTAAACAGAATATTATTGATGGACCCGTCAATGCCGGATGCCAGAAAAACTCCCATGATAAAGGGAAGTACAGCAATCCTCAACAAAGGCCGGTTACGTGTAAGCCACCACACCACCGAACCAAAAAATGCCATGTTCGCCAGTACGAGTATAATAACGTCGCTTTTATAAAGGCTGAATCTTTCATTGCTGAAAAAATCATATGAAAAGAAAAATATTAATACAATGAGGATGCCTGCAACCCTGATCATTATAGCCCACCGCACGTTAAGAAAAACCTTCCAGTTGGTGTAAATAATGAAGAGAAGAAAGAAACCCGCGACAGATAAAAGATAGTCGGAGACTCCCGGATCTTTAGCTATCACCCAGGCCCGGGCATGCAAGGTAAACAAAGCAAAAAGGAGCAGCATTACATACCGCTGAATCAAATGAAACAATATCATCCATGAGCTTTCATTTCCGTCTGTTCTCTTCTTCATTGAAAGAGGAATAGCTGCGCCCATTGAAAAAAGGAAAAAGGGAAAAACTAAGTCAACCCATGTAATACCCGGCAAGTCTGGTTTAAACACATGGGCTGGTGGGGGTACCTGCGCATGATACATCCAGGCAGGTAATATGCCGCCAAAGGCAATACTTCCTGATAATACCATTAACAGTATTGCTATACCCCTTAAAGCATCAAGGCTTTCAGATCTTTTCATTCCGGTTTGTTTTTAGAGCATAACATTCTTGTTTCCCCCCGGCTGATTGTGGTACATTAACGAAGATTCCCATTAAAGTCAATTGCTAAAGTAAAAGGATCGATATAGTGATCAATTAAAATTGCGGCGGTTCTTCTGTCGAGTTCTGAAGAAGGAGAGAATGGTTTATCCGGGTTTAAGGTTGTCCATTCTTCAGCCATTAGTTTAACATCAAACTCAGGTTTGATCACTTTCATTATCTCTGCAAAAAAAAGCGGGGTTAAGCCTTTTCCCGAGGCCTGGAATGAAACAAGTTCAGGATAATAATTTTTAAGACCTGAAACAAGTTCGAATTCGCTTAAAGGTCTTTCAGGGTAAAACCATGTTTGATTAGCCCACTTATATGGAATACCGGTTCCCTTCAAAATTCCTGTAGCACCAATTCTTTGAATAGCCGCAAAATCCCTGTCGTCAGGCTTTACATCAATAAACGGCATAATATAGGCTTTCGAATCGAGCAAAACCTGCTGTACCTGTCTGATATTTATATCCCGTGGCTGTACCCTATTCTTAATCGCGAGAGCCGCCAACGCTCCCGAAGCCTGCCCTATGGTCAGCACAACAGGTTGAAGACGAGTTGCGCCGTTTACAATATTAGTAACACTGATGCTTTTTTCTGCAACAATAAGGCCATCCAGTTTTTCAGGAATAAGCGATCCTAACGGCACATTATAGGACGGAACTTTAATTTTAACAAATTCAATTACCGGAGCCGAGGGATTTTTCAGATGATGATGGTCAATAGTATAATCGCCCACGGCAATTCCTGTCCGGTATAGCGGATTTCCCTGTTCATAAGGTTTTAATATATTGTTTAGAGTAAGCGTAACGACCCCTTTCATTCTTCTGGACTCGCGATGATACGGCAGCATTGGAAGTTTATCCTTCGTAGGGTATTCATTAGCAATACCCAGGTTTTTAAAGCCAAGTTCAGTCTGAAGATAATACAGATACCTCAGCGTATGTAACTTTGCTTCCTTTAACGCAAGTTCACGTTCAGAAGGCGTTTTTTCAATAATATCCAGGTAAATATCATTCCCACATTTAGGCCAGTTTATCATGTATTTGTTATTGGGAAGGCGTCCATATTGCAGCATTTGGTAACAGTTATTATCCGGACTGGTATCAGCTGCCGGATCGGCAACATCACAACAACACCTGAATTCTTCCGGGTTATATCCTTCCGGCTTACGAATTGTCATGTCGGCATCTCTGCCATAGTCTTTGACAGTAACAACATACGTAAGGTCCTGTATGATATCATTTGATTGGGCAGGCGCAAATTCCTCACCGGTATCAAACCGGCTGTCCATTCCAATAGAATAAGGAACCTTTAAATATGCCAATATATCACCTAGCTCAGTAGCGTCAATGATAAGGCGTGCTTCAATGCTAAACTTTTTATTTCCTTTCTGAACTGTAACCATCCAGTTGGAGACATTCTTTTTTACCGCGATCCATTTTGTGTTATACCAGATTGTCAGGTGATCATTTTTTGCCAGGTCTTTGAGAATCATATTACCAACAGAAGGTTCAAATAAAGTATTACTAACCCAGCCTGTTTCAACGTTTTTTGGGCCACCATAATAATTATAAAGCTTCTGGCGAAACTCGCCCCACAATCCTGACGGCATATTATGATTTCCGTCTATCGCAGATACTCCGGCTGAGGTAAGCATCCCTCCCAACCAGCTTGTTTCCTCAATAACAAGTGTTTTAACGCCCATTCTGGAGGCCTGGATAGCTGCAGTGGTGCCGCTTGCACCTCCTCCGATAACCAAAATGTCTGTTTTCGTCAGTTGATGCTGGGCACTTGCTGTAAAACAAAAGACCGGCATCAACAATAATACGGCTGCAATTCTCTTTAAATCCATATTTAATAAAACCAGACTAAAGTATAAAATTTTAAACAAGTTATCAATAATTATTAATTTTTTTTACAAAGATCTATTATAGATTTTAATTCCGATAAAAAGCGCTTAGGTTCTATTTTTTCATCCCGGGGAACCTTACTTTATAAGGATATAACTCTCTCATAACAGACTGAATATCTATGTTTTTTAAGGCCTCGTTATAAAAATAAATTTCATTCGTCACTCCTAATCTTCTGTTAATTAGCACCTGCTCTTTTAACAGACCAGGTGTCATTTTTAACTTTCCGCCCTCCATTAAAATAATTCCGGTTGCAAACAATTGATTTGGTTTCGCTTGATGTAAGTACTTTAAAACATCCGAAACTGTTGCTTCATATGCCTGAGCGTTATATCGGTAACACTGAACAGCCAGCAGGTCGCAGATATTATCTTTACACCATTGAGGCCATTCCTGCATTAAGTTATCCCTGCTCCATGGGTAAGGATTGGGAGCAAAGCTTACAATCACATTTTTATTTACAGCTTTAACTCCCGAATACAACTTCTTTCCAAAACCATTCAGCTTATCAAGACGCCATCTTACCCAATCGGGATCGTCGAAATCGTAAGGAGGGAGTCTTCCGCCGTGTTCCGACTGGTACAAAGAGACCGTATATTTATCATACCCCGAATTCCTTGGCATAGCGGGCATTCTGTCGTCTCCCTGTACTCCGTCCAAGTCAGGATAAATGGTAATAGCCTCTTCTATTAACCGGATTAAATACTCCTGTACCGCTGGGTTATATGCGTTGAAATAATAATCATGTCTGTTATAATTCGCAGGAAGTTGATCATTGCCAATACCCAACCATTCCGGATTCGCTGCGAGGATAGGATTGCTTGCTGTTATGGGTGCAACATCCCCCATAAATCCATATTCAAACCAAAAGAAAACCTTGATATTCCGCTTATGTGCCTCATCAAGGAGATCCCGTATGGGATCTCCTGTCGGGCTTTTTAATGGCACATTATAATCATCCATATATGAAGCCAGCATATAACCCTCCGCAACCGTACTGTAATTAGAATACTCCATTAAAATCTTACTTTGGAATACTGTCTTAGTGCCGGCATAGGATACCAGATAAACTGAATTTAAATTTAAATTATCAAGGGTTTTAACAAACCCGATTACATTCTTGTAAGAATGTAATACCGCGGTAAATGACGGAGCAGGAACCCAAACACCTCTTATACCCGTTTTATCAGAAGGTTGTCTGGCGGCTACATTTAAACTTATTGACAGTAAAGCAAGCAAAACGGCAAAAACTTTCTTCATATTCATCATCATAACAGCTCTGTAGAATCTTATTTTTTATACGTTTCAAAAAAAGCAGGGAATTTTTCCAACCCTTCAAAAAACCAAAAGCACTCTCCTTCAATGCCCTGACGCCTGTTCTCTTCAACCATCTGACTCAGGAACTCTGATGACGGATTATAATCCGCATTTTGAATCAGCAATCCTGGAAAAAATTTCCCTCTGTCCTTTGCATTTAAATAGCCTACTTGCTGCTTCAATGTAGTTTGGTATGAAGTAAAATCATACCGGTAATTCTGAGGAAAAACAAGATCTATATAACCCTTGCTTAACATAGAAGGCCAATCCTGCAGATATTCGTCCTTTGCCCATGGATAAACACTTGGGGCACAGGAAACAATAACATCAGGTTTTACTGCTTTTACTGCTTTATACAGCTTTCCCATATATTCTGTTAACAGGTCTGTTCTCCAGTTTATCCAGTTTACATCCTTATAATCCGAAGGCGGATTGGCTCCGTTGTGTTGATTTTTAAAAAGGTTCACGGTGTATGTATCATATCCACCGGTAGAGGGAGTTGCCGGCAGCCGGTCGTCGCCCTGTACTCCATCAACATCATAATTTTTAACAACCTCTAAAAAAAGAGAAGTCATAAAATCCTGTACCTCCGGTAAAAAGGCGTTCATCCATTCAAAACTATTTTTCTTTAGTAAGTTGCCTGCTGCGTCTTTTGCAGCCCATTCAGGTTTTGCCTGCAGAACGGCTCCCCCATTCTCATTATATGAAGATGCAAAGCCATACTCAAACCAGGCGTGTATCTTGATGTTCTTCTTATGTGCCTCGTCTATCATTTCCGCCAGGGGATCACGGCCTTTAAACCTGTCAGAGATATCTGTTCCGAAAAGATCTTTCATCACCTTACTGGGATAAAATGTCCGGCCCTGATTCCAGACAACTATAAAAATGTTATTAATTTTATACCGTTCACATACAGCAACGGCTTCCCGGATATTATCACGGGAATCGAGAACAGAGCTTGCCGCCGATGTAATCCACACCCCTGAGAAAGCGTCCTTTTTAGTTATATCCGGTTGATCTTCCGGATCATTTTTATCTCCAGAGCAACTGATGAGATATAAACATAAAAATAATAAGCCTGTAATTTTAAAAAGGACTTTTTTCATTTGGGTAATATTAATAACCAGCACCACTGATATAGATCGTTTCAGCTCCCGTTTGCCGTTCCTCAGTACCGGCAACAATTTTAAAATTCTTTACATTCGGACATCTCATATCCGTAAACCGCTGGCTATGCATTGGTACTGAAACTATTTTACCTTCATACATTCTATAGAGGTTTGTTTCCTTCCAAACAGCATTTTCCACGACAGTCTTTGTTGCCTGTACAGGCTTCCCTTCGTTGGATACCTGATCTATAGCATTCACGCGTTTAAATTCACCCTTTGAATTCAGCCTGAAGCCATCACAACTGAAATCGCTTTCAAATCGTTTTCCGGCACCTTCCACTATAAATTTAAGTTTTCCGTCGGCTACAACCTGAACCGACATAGAAACCTCTTCACCGGGATACCAGTAATATGCGCTTTCTGCAGGTGCATTTTCATAAGCAGCCGCCTGGCCGCCTGCAAGAGAAGAGCGTCGTAAAAAAGGCCTGAAGGCCTTTCTGTCAGCAGAAACATTCCCCTGCGCATCTTTGACTACTTCCCATGTTAATCCTATATCTGTTTCCTGTCCGCCCATATTACCCCCCATATAAACAGAAGGATTGTCTAAATACTGCTGGGGTTTTGCGGGATTCTTACGGTCCTGATCGAATGTAAAAGAAGGCAGCACCACTCTTCCGCTAATACCCGACCAGAAATCTTTGCTGGAAACAATCTTTCTGTAATAAGCTCCGCTGGAGCAGGATATATTAACAGCAGGTTTCACTTCCCCTTCAAAAAATGTAGTATACGGATCCGATGGTTTATCCTGATCCGGCTGTTGGGTACTCCCCTTACTGCAGCCAAATAAAGCTAAAACAAGGCCTCCTTTAATCAAAAAACGCTGAGCTGAAAACATCATTAAGTTGAATTAAATAAAATCTGTTAGAAGTAATAACCCGCAGAAGAAGCACTATCCCGGCGGGTTATTACTTATTTATAATGAGCCTTTACCTTTCAAGACTGTAAAGGCGCATACCGATATTGGTGCAGGCAAATACAGCATGCAATTTGCCATTAATAACTGCCATATCGGCATCCATTGTATTATTTCCGTTAGCGGCAGTAGAAGGCATCGTTACATCAAAAATTGGATTCTGGTAAGAGGCCGCCTGGCCATCTGTAATATCACAGACGCGCATTAAAGCACCTTTACCGGTAGCATATGCCGTATAAGCCAGATAGATCCGGTCTTTGTATTTAATTGTTTTACAGTCAGTAGCAATAATCCCTGTTTGTTTATGTAATTCCCCAAGCGTGTTGTTCAGCGAAATTATTCCATTGAAATTAGTTCCTGTAGAAGCTCCTACAAACCCCGAACTTCCTGCAGGCAGGGGTTCAACACTCCAGTAATAGCCAGATTTATCATAGGGAAATGCTAATTTCTGAGGCCTTGTATTAAGAACTCCTCCTGTTACGGTCCAGACAAATAACTCTGTCTTTTGGGCCATGCCTACTGTAATAATCGCATTACCGTCCAGACTGCCGGAGATATTGATCCCTGCCGAACGTGGGGTATAATCGACACCAAGTGATGCCTTTGAGTATGTAATATAGGGAACAGGAGCAGATGTAACATTATCCCACTTGTATATTGTCTGGTCATTATCTGTAAGCCCCAGTGGAACAACCAGAAAAGCACCTTTGTCATCAGAAGCGAGTTTTCTCAGACTGTTGGCTATAACAACACCGGTTTTGTTTAAAACTCCGGTTCTTTCTCCGCTAAGGTTATAGTAGTTTGGCCCAATTACAGTTGGAGCTACTGCTGAATAGTTTGTCACCACTATGTTATTTCCGCTAAAAGCAACCCCGCATAAATCATTTGCACCAAAGCCAAAGGAGTCATAAACTTTAGAAAATAAAGGTTGTAATGACAACTGCGGACGTGCTATTGTAAATTCCTTCTCAATTCCGTCAGATCCGGTTATTTTAACTTTTTCTGTTCCCGACAATAAATTCAGGCCTGCACCTGTAAATCCCGGGTCAATGCGGTTTCCAAATCCGGTTTCCAGTACTACGGCTGCATTTGCAAAATTTGTCAGGCTGTTTACATAAGGAACCAGAGTTGCAGGAGATTTTAATACAACTGAATCCGTAGCTATTCCATTTATCGTCATGGATCTTATAGAAGCTGGTCCTACCTCTTCTGTTGTAATAATGAAATCATATGAATAAATGGTCTCATCATCCGAACCTTTTAGCTTAAAGGTCTTTTGGTCAGTATAATCACTTTCAATTCCGTTTGTAAAGTCCATTAAAGTTCCGTTAACAAATTCCATTGTAACCTTCAGGTTCGTTAAATCGGTATGAGGTGGTACCTGAACAATTAATGAATTTTCGCTGAAATGAATGTTCTCTTTCGGCACATTTACCCCTTCTACGATAAAAGAGGAAAGAGAAGGAGGCGACTGAACTTTTAAGACCGCCTCTGTTTGTTCCCCGTTCATGCCTTTCAACCTAAGACTGATAGGTTTCCGGCAATCATAACTGGCATTGTTTTCAAAATTTGTGGCTTCGCCGTTGGCTACCAGCAATTGTAATTTAACATTTGAAAGATCCCTTCCGGCCGGGACCTTGATCTGAACAACATCATCAATATACTGAGGAGTAAAAAGCTCATTATTTACCTTAACTCCAACTACTTTTACAGATTCGTATGTTCGGGTCAATTCATCTTTACTGCATGCGGTCAGCAGTATTATCAATAAAGATACCCCCAATGTAACCCGGCATTTTGATATATTTAATATTTTCATTTTAATAATTTGTCTTTAGTGGCAATAAACTGAAGCGGGCATTTTGCACACTTCAGGCTTATTTATTCTAAAATTAGTATTAGACCATAGCCTCTTTAGTTCGGATAATTCAATGCAGAAATGTTATTCCGCATACCCTTTATTTTGCGACAACCACGGGCTTTTATTTCTTTCTGTTTGGGGGATAGGCCACAGATAAAATTTATCATCCCATTTGCGGTCTTTATCACGGGTTCTTAACTTACTTGCATAAGCCTGATAGCTTGCTACGTCGTTTAAATCCCTCTCAGATCCTGCAGCACCAAAGGATGGAACCATATCAGGAGTTACCTGTGTATATCCGTCTGGATATATAGATTTAGAAGCATCTACGCCGACAGCTAAAGGATAGCCATACGTTGGTTCTGCATTTTGCAGGGCTCCTAACCTCCAGCGACGCATATCAAAAAAGTAAAGGGATTCTTTAATCAATTCAACCTTCCGCTCCCGGCGAACTATTTGACGCAATTTCAACTGGTTACCGGATCGGGACGGATCGACGCTTAATATTCCCGGCATTCCCACACGGGCTCTTACCTGATCTATCGCATTTATCGTTGTTGCATCCATTTCACCCAATTCTATTTTAGCTTCAGCATAATTAAGCAGAACCTCCGCATAACGCATCAGTATAATATTATAAGTGGGTGTAGCGCTGCTTTCATCATCAAAATGGTTATATTTTCTCCAGGCGAAACCGACGCCACTCTGAACATAACCATAAGGGGCTACAGCACCTGAATAATCCTTATTATCCACCAGCTTTTCATTTCCGTCCGCATCCCACGATTTGGTCAGAGGATTATATATTTCCATCAGAAATTTCAATTTGTTGCTTCCCGTATTGCCAATGATGGTGTCGTGCTGTGTATAAATGGTATATTTTAAACGCGGATCTCTGTTTACAAATGGAGTTTTGGGATTATAACCCGATCCTGCTTCGTCAATACGTTTGCCATTAGCACATTCATAGGTATCAACTAATTGCTGTGTCGGGAAGCGTCCGCTTTGCCCGATCATCCGCACCTGTTCGCCCAATGACATATATTGAGAACTCTTATCACCAAAATCAGAGAACATCATAAAGAACATATTCTCTTTTTTAGCATCTGCCTTCATTTGTCCGGTCCTGGTAAATAGATCATTGTAATTTGCAGCCAACCCGCGGCCGCTTTCATCCATTACCTTCTTTGCAGCCTGCTCTGCAATCCTGAAATATTTACCGGCCTGAGCTTCATCTTTAACAGCGTCCAGGCCATATCCAAATTTATACCATGATGCTGCATAAAGAGCCAGCCGTGACTTAAGGCCCAGGGCAACCGACTTATCTATCCTGCCCCATTCTGAAGCGGTCCATGGAAGAACATCTGCTGCATCATCCAGATCTGTAATTATTGAATCTACCGCTACTCCCCAGGGGGTACGCGCAACACTTTTAATCTGATCAGGTGTAACGGCTGATGAAAAATAAGGCACGTCTCCAAATAATGAAACCAGCTGTATATTAAAGTGAGCCCTCAGAACTTTTACTTCAGCCAAATATCTTTTTGCATTATCATTCAAACCCGGGTAGAACGGCTGCGCACCATCTAATACAGTATTACATCTTGCAACAGAAGTGTAAAGCGTTGCCCATATAAATTCCTGTGCAAAATTAGTTCGTAAATCTACACTCCCTATACCGATCGAGGCGTTATCTGCCCTTTCAATACCAAACGGAGTATACATATCCCACAAAATTGACAGGGGAATATTACTGCTGCTACTGCTCGTATGGTCCATTTTCAGTCTCTGATAACAGCCGTTTGCACCCTGTTTTATTGCTCCTTCATTGTTATAGAAATTGGATGATAAATAATCACTGAGAGGCTCACGTTCCAGGTAATCCTTACAACCGGAAACTCCCAGGATAACCACCGCACCCAGTAAGATCTTTTTACCAAATATTTTCTTTATTGTATTTTTCATTTTTGCTGAGTTTAGATTAGAACTTTAAGTCAAGACCAACGGTATAAGTTTGCATAATCGGGTAGAATTCACCGCCAATAGTTCCGCCATAGCTAACTTCCGGATCATATCCTTTATAAAAGTTACTTACAGTAGCTAAGTTCTGGCCACTGATATACATCCTCAAGCTACCAAGCCCCCATTTTTGTATTAACTGTTTAGGAAACGTATATCCAAGAACAACATTCTTTAATCTTCCGTAAGAAGCATCTCTAACCCATTTATCCGACTTAACAAAATTATCTGAAGAATTAGCTTCAGGCACAAGAATAGGATACTCTGCGTTCTGATTGTCTTCTGTCCATGAATCCAACTGGTGTGTAAATAAGTTTCCGCCGTTCGCAAAGGGTTTCAAACCGATACCGCTCATAAACATGGAGCGCTTTCCAACTCCCTGGATAAAGACGGTAAGATCAAAATTCTTCCATCCCGCATTTAAATTTAAACCATATTCATAATGAGGAAACGGATCCCCCAAATAAACCATATCCCTTGAATCGATAGTAAGAGGATCAACGCCATCTGCCTGATATACCTTTTTATATTTCACAAATCCAGGGCGGGCAGAACTACCAAGCTTTGGAGAATTGGCCACGTCATCCCAGTCTTTATAATATCCGTCAGTTAAGTAACCCCAGATTCCCTGGTTGGGATATCCCTCAACCATCGTTTTGTCCTGCGAGTTCAGCCCGTTCAAATTGGTAATTTCATTTTTATTATCATTCAGTGTAAAGGTAACGCCATAAGTAAAATCGTTGATTCTGTTCCTGTGACCAATGCTTATTTCCCAGCCTTTGTTCCGCATATCTCCCGCATTCGTAAAAGCAGGCTGCATCCCGGCATAATAAGGCAATGGAAACTTCATCAGCATATCATAGATATTTTTAATGTAATAGTCAGCAGTAACTGTTAATTTATCTCTCCATAGTCCCAAATCGGCTCCTACATTAAACTGCTTTGATTTCTCCCAGCTTATATCGCTATTGGAAAGCGATACCTGGGCAACTCCGGGAACCAGCGACTTATCGTCACCTAAATAGTAACCGTAACCCGTGTTGATGGTTGCTGTATATGGATAGTTACCTATGTTCTGGTTACCCAGCAGGCCATAGGAAACACGCAATTTCAATATATCCAGATAATTACGGGTATTTTCCATAAAGCTCTCTCCCGAAATCACCCAACCTGCAGAAACGGATGGAAAAAAGCCCCATCTGTTCTTCGAAACAAAACGGGAAGAACCATCATAGCGCCCGTTCACTTCAAACAGGTATTTGTCAGAGAAAGTATAATTTAAGCGGGCATAGGCCGACATCATTGCCCAACTGTTCGCGCCGCCCCCGGAAGTTGCTGTAGACCCGTCGCCATTTCCTAAGTAATAACGGTCGAGTTCAAACACTTTCTTTGCACCAAAGAACGAGGAGTATTCACTGTCCTCGGCCTGAAATCCCATCAGTAATTTGGCATAATGCCCGTTAACTGTTTTCTCATACGATCCCTGAGCCCGGTAGTAATTACGAATGGTCTCTTCCCAGCTTTCCGTCAGGCCGTCTTCAGCCGGATAAATTCCCATTACCTGTCCTTTTAAAGATGTTGTATACGGGGTGATAAGGCTTCTCGACCTCAACGTTACATTTCTTCGTGAATACTGTCCTATAATTTCCATTCCCTTGAGGGGAGTCATCGTTACCGTACCGTTCAGAAGTACTTCTGAGCTTTTGTCCTTGTTTTCGCCACTGGCATTTGCCAGAGCGGCAGGATTATCGCCATTCTTCCCGTATCCCCAGTTGCCGTCCAGTTCAGTAGCTGCTGATAAAGTGGGTAACATATACAGCGCTTTATTTATGATGCTTTTTGGGGTACCAACTCCGGGTGCCAGCGTATTCGATTCACGGATACTTGAAGTCAGGCCGATGTTAACCCAGGGTAGCACTTTTGCATCAGCATTTAGCTGAATATTTGTCCTGTTATAATTATTATTGGGAATTAACCCATCCTGAGAAAGATAGGAACCAGCCCCGAAAAACTTTAGCTTTTCAGTACCGCCACTTACAGAAACATTATGGCTCTGCATAAGCGAATTGTCCTTCATCGTTGCCTCTTTCCAATCAGTATCATATCTGTTCCAGTTGTCGGGTTCCAGATTCTTTTGATCTTCAATCATTTTCAACTGTTGTTCTCTCTGGGTTGGCGAAACGCTGACTCCCGCATTATCCCATGAGTTCAATTCTGCCTGCAGATACTGCCATGCAGGAACAACTTCAGGCATGTTGGTTGGACGCTGCAATGTAGAATAGCCGCTGTAAGTAGTACTCATACTCCCTTCCTTTCCTCTTTTGGTTGTTATAAGAATAACCCCGTTAGAAGCTCTCGAACCATAGATTGAGGCTGAAGCCGCATCTTTTAAAACCGAAACGCTTTCAACTGTATTGGCGTCAACCTGGTTGATATCCATTTCAATACCATCAACCAGTACTAACGGGGCAGTAGTGGAATTAATAGAACCGATACCTCTGACCCTGATATTAGAGCCATCAGCACCCGGCTGGCCGGAAGTCTGCTGAATAGTAACACCGGGCATAGTACCCTGCAACGCAGTTGAAAGAGATGCCACACTTCTTTTCGTAAGAGTTTCAGAGCTTACCGATGAAACAGAGCCTGTAAGAGTAGCTTTCTTTTGCCTCGCATACCCTACAACAACGGTTTCTTCAAGGCCAATGGTTTCTGCCTTAAGTACCACATTCAATTGCCTCTGGTTGCCATACACAATAGATTGCGTCTGAAATCCTACGTATGAGAAGATCAGGATATCTCCTTTCTTAACATTAAGGGAATATCTTCCGCCTGCATCCGTTGTCGTTTTTGTGCCTGAACCTTTCACTCCAATGCTGACGCCCGGCAATGCTCCTGAGTTATCAGAAACAGTTCCTCTTAATGTAAAATCCTGTCCCTGGGTGTTAACAGACTTTATCAATAAGAAAATAATTACAATTAACATTCTTCTCATAGTACTTGCATTTTTCTTTTTAAGATTTTTGTCATAAAGCATAATTTTCATTTTACAATTGAAATTTAATAGTATGTTTGGTTTAAGGAGTAGCATATTCAGGGATGTTATTATTCATATGGATCCGGCTTTTATCTGGAGTTTTTCCCATTATAAATGTGAGCCGGCCTCCTTTCATAATATCCGTATATGTAATATAACTGTTCGTATAAGCCTTGTTATTTAATGTTACGGACTGTATATAAATATTTTCCGGGCTGTTGTTCTCCGCTACTATTTCGAATATTTTCCCGTTATTTAAATTAATTTTAGCGCTATCGGCAAGAGGCGAACCAAAAACGAACACCCCGTTAACCGGATTAACCGGATAAAAGCCAAGTGCCGAAAAAATGTACCATGCAGACATTTGTCCGCAATCTTCATTGCCAATAAGTCCGTCGGGAGTGGTTTTATAAAACTGGTTAAATACTTTCCTTACCAGCCCGGCCGTTTTCCATTGTTCGCCTGCGTAAGGATACAGATAAAGGATATGATGGCTCGGCTCATTACCATGGGCATACTGGCCAATCATCCCCGAGATATCAACGGAAGCGCCCTCATTCAATTCCGAACTAACAACGAACAGGCTATCCAGCTTATTCAGGAATTTCTCTTTCCCACCAAACTGCGTTATCAATCCCTGCACATCATGAGGAACCAGCCAGGTATATTGCCAGGCATTTCCTTC
>JAATFW010000048.1 GCA_015654985.1 Sphingobacteriales bacterium
AGCAATGTAAACGGGTATTTAAGATGAGCCGTTTTGGAGGACTTAAATACCGCGAAATTGCGGTTCAGCTTAATATCACGGAAAAAACAGTAGAGAATCACATTGCCAATGCCCTGAAAATATTACGGTCGCGCTTACTGACCGGGAGTTCTGATAAGGATGGGATCTATAAGTATAAGCTTGTTGTGATTTTGCCTCTTTTGACCGGCTTGTTTTTCGAGTCTTACCGGTATAGGTAATTATTGGGGTTCCTCACGTTCATTATGATGCTATTTTGCTTATTTTTTGCTTCTTTTCTATTAAATTTAATGTAATATTTTGTGGTTTTAAAAAAAATCACATTTTTTTAAAATTTCTTTAGGGGTATAGGTGGTAGTTATTTGTCTTTAGAGCGAGTTTATAAAAGACAATGAGTGAAAATAAAGAATTTTTAATAAAAATAGTTCGTTTTTTGAACGAACCAGACAATTCTAAGTTTATATCTGAAGTTGATGAATTGCGCCACCTATCCGGGGAAAATGAAGAGTTTTTCATGCAAATCACCAATCTGTGGAATGTTTCCTCAGAACTAAAAGATCTTGAATCTATTGATACTGAGGCTGCCGTAGAACGTTTGTCTTTAAAGTTAGGCTATGGTTTTGAAGAAAGAAAGAGCAGTCGTTTTATATGGTTGAGGAATATTGCTGCTGCATGTTTGCTTGTAACCCTCGGCTATTGGGTTTATCTGACAGTAAATAAACCAAATTATCTTACCCGCACTACCGGCTCGTTAATTGATTCAGTTACCTTATCTGATGGCTCCCTTATTTATCTGGCAGAAAACAGCAGCTTTCGTTATCCGGAAAAAATCAAAGGAGATACACGGAACGTTTTCCTTCTAAAGGGAGAAGTCTTCTTTAAAGTATCCAAAGATGATGCACACCCCTTTGTTGTAATTATCGACTCGTCGAAGGTTACTGTGCTTGGCACATCATTCAATATAAAAAATACAAACCGGCAGATTGAGCTTGCTGTAAGAACAGGTAAGGTAAAATTTGAGGCACCTAACGGAAAAGAAACCTCCATACTTACAGCAGGCGACGGTCTGATCTATTACCTCCATACCGGTAAAACTGACCACTTTGTAGATGGCACAGGTTCCGATTATGCCTGGTTAACCCGTGAGCTCACCTTTGTTGACGCTCCCCTTGCCGAAGTGTTTAAAAGCCTGGAAAGATGTTATCATGTGAAATTCAAAATCGACCAGTCTCTTTCATCCTACAGTAAGTTTAATGCAAGTTTTAAGGATAATAAACTGGATGAGATCCTTGATATCCTTAAAGAAACCTATCCGGTTAAGATTAGCCGCAACGACAGTCTGATCACTATAAAAAGCAAATAAACAATATCAATATAACGAACAAAACAAACAAAACAGGATTACTATGAATGAAAACGTTTACAAAAAGAAGAAGCGGAAATTAATGCTTCTGCTGCTCTTAGCGGCCATGCTTTGTTCAGTTTTTACAACAAATGCAGAAACGAACAGCCAGCATGGCCGTGTGGCGGTGCAAAAGCTTGGCGACTTTATCAAAAGCCTGGAACTGCAGTATCGGGTAAGTTTTGTATACGACGCCTCGCAGATCAATAAAGAAAGTATGATCGAGGCCGATAAAAATGCCTCTCCGCTTGAAAAGGCCTTAATGCAATTACTGGCAAATGGCATCAGTTATAAGATCATCGACAATAAAGTAATCCTTAAAAAGGCGGAGCCGGAAGCAAGGCAGGAGAGAAAAGATATCGTGGTGAAAGGCACTGTAACCATTAGCACTAAAACCGGAACAGAAACCACCCCCGGAATTTATGTTCTTGAGAAGGGAACAAAAAATGGTACCGCAACAGGTATGAATGGTGAGTATTCTATCAGGGTAAAGGATGGCGCAACTCTGGTATTTTCGATGATAGGGTATAAAAGCCTGGAGGTAGCAGTCCAGGGAAGAACAACAATTAATGTAACCTTGCAGGAAGATGTAAGTGCGCTCGAAGAAGTGGTGGTAACCGGATACCAGGATATAAACAAGAGGCTTTTTACCGGGGCGGCCGTGGGACTAAAAGGTTCGGATGTCAAACAGGAAGGAGTTGTCGATATCAGCAGAATGCTTGAAGGAAGGGCGGCGGGAGTTTCCGTGCAAAACGTTTCGGGCACTTTTGGTACAGCACCCAAGATCAGGGTTCGCGGAGCAACCTCTATCAACGGTGATAATAAACCACTATGGGTTATTGACGGAATTGTACTTGAAGACATTGTTAATATATCAAATGACCAGCTTTCATCAGGAGACCCATCTACCCTGATTGGTTCTTCAGTAGCCGGAATCAACTCAGATGATATAGAAAGTTTCCAGATCCTGAAAGACGCATCTGCAACCGCTCAGTATGGGGCCAGGGCAATGAATGGTGTAATTGTTATTACAACAAAAAAGGGAAAACTGGGAACTCCTGTAGTGTCGTATACCGGAAATTTTTCTACGCAGGCCAAACCCTCTTACGATAATTATAATCTGCTTAATTCAGCCGATCAGATGTCTGTATATGCCGAATTAGACCGTAAAGGATGGTTGACATTTTCCGATGCTTCCCGAAAAGCTAATGGAGGGGTATATACCAAGATGTATGATATGATCAATACTTATGATGCATCTACCGGCCAGTTTCTTTTAAGGAATGATCAGGCATCGAAAGAAGCTTTTCTTGAAAGATACGCCCGCAGCAATACCGATTGGTTCGACATTTTATTCAGGCAATCTCTGTTACAGGAACATTCTTTAAGCATTTCATCCGGAACAGAAAAATCGCTGCTGTATTTCTCAACAAGCTATCTGAATGATCAGGGTGCTGCCATGGGAAACAATGTGAGCCGGTATACCGGAAATTTAAGAGCTACTTTTAATCTGTCGAAACAATTTAGCTTAGATGCAATAACAACTGGTTCGATCAGGCAGCAAAAGGCTCCGGGCACAGTATCGAGAGTAGGGAATCCGGTTGAAGGGACCTATAACCGCGACTTCGATATCAACCCTTTCAGCTATGCTTTAAACACGAGCCGTACCACTACAGCATATGATGAAAATGGCGATCTGGAATATTTCAGGATGAATTATGCCCCTTTTAATATTCTGCATGAACTGGATAATAATAACCTTGACCTGCATATGCTCGACCTTAAGTTTCAGGGAACGGCTACCTATAGGTTTAATACACATTTCAGCAACTCATTGCTTGGTGCAATACGGTATGTAAATACAGGAAGGGAACATAAAGTTACTGAAAATTCCAACATGGCTATGGCTTACCGTGCTATGGATGATGCAACTGTCAGAGACCGTAACCGGTTCCTTTACCGGAATCCGGATGATCCGAATGCTTTACCTTATTCGATCCTTCCCGAAGGAGGCTTTTATAATACTACGGATGATTATCTTATTAACTATAATCTGCGGAATACCTTTAACTGGAATTCTAAGTTTAATGAAAAACATTCCATAGATCTGACTGCCATACAGGAATTGAAATTTGCCGACCGGCAAAATAAATTCAGTAATGGCTATGGATACCAGTTTGATAACGGAGGAGTTCCGTTTATCAATCCCGATGCGATTAAACGTTCGGTTGAGGGTAATCTGGACTATTACGGAATGTCAATGTACTACGACCGTTATCTGGCTTTCTCGGGTACCGCAATGTATTCATACAATCAGAAATATGTCCTTCAGTTAGTAGGCCGCTACGACGGATCTAATCAAATGGGCCAAACATCAACGGCAAGATGGTTTCCTACCTGGAATATCAGCGGCACCTGGAATGTTGATGAAGAGAAATTTATGGAAAAAGTACCGGTGATCAGCAGTCTGAGGCTTCGCGGCGGATATGGCCTGACAGGAAGCATGGGACCTGCAACCAACTCTGCACTGGTATTGCAGAATGTAACTACCACACGTCCCATTCTGGCTGAAACAGAATCAGCGATAAATATTAAATATCTTGAAAATGCCGAGTTAACCTGGGAAAAGCAGTACGATGCAAGTGTGGGTCTGGAAGTAGGTTTATTTGATAACAGGTTAAGTTTCGTTCTTGAAGGATATAAACGCAAGGGTTTTGATCTCATTGGTAATATCAGGACTTCCGGTATAGGCGGTGAATATGTAAAAACTGCGAACTATGCCGATATGAAATCGCATGGGGTGGATGTAGCCGTAACAGGTGTATGGTCTAAAAACCCTAAAGGAGTCAGAGCTACTTCGACCTTTACTATGGGATATAATAAGAACGAGATCACAAATCTTAAATATCAGCCTTTCATTAACGACCTGATTATTCCGGAAGGCGGCCCCATGGAAGGGAACGCCGTAAGGGGGCTTTATTCCATTCAATATAAAGGACTAAATGAAGAGACGGGAGTTCCGCAATTCTTAAATGAAAAAGGCGAACTGTCAGAAAATGTATATTTCCAGAGCATTGAAGTTCAATATTTGAAATATGAAGGATCTGTAGACCCGCTTTATACAGGAGGGCTGTATAACAGTTTAAGTTATAAGAACTTCAATCTTTCTGCATTATTTACTTTTCAGGCAGGCAATAAAATCAGGCTATACTCAAGCTATTCGGGCGAGTATTCTGATATGAGTGCATTACCGAAAGAATTTGTAGAAAGATGGGTATTACCGGGTGAAACTGCGGGCCCTTCTATCATAGATAAATATACTGATTACGCTCTTCAGGATATAGCCGCTTACCCTTATAATGCCTATAACCGCTCTACTGAGCGCATAGCCGACGGCGGTTTCGTCAGGTTAAAACAGTTGGCATTGGGTTATACGCTTCCTGTTGCATGGTCGAACAAAGTAGGTACCAGGAACCTTTCTATAACGCTGGCCTCTAATAATTTGTGGCTGATTTATTCAGATTCAAAGCTTAAAGGTCAGGATCCGGAGGTTTTCAGTTCGGGTGGTGTGGCTTTACCTGTCCCCCGTCAGTATACTTTGTCGTTAAAGGTTGGGTTTTAATTAAAATGATAAGAATGATGAAAAGAATTTTATATACAGCAATTTTTGCAACAGTTGCATTAACCGGCTGCAAGAAATATTTAGACCAGTCACCTGATCAGCGCTCAGAACTAACTTCTCCCGAATACGTTTCTCAGCTTTTAGTATCGGCTTATCCTCAGGCCGCTCATATGGTGTTTACAGAATCGATCTCTGATAATTCGGACGATAAAGGTGCCGGAGAAATAGGAGTGGAGAATCACGACCCTTATTTCTTTCAGGATATACAAACTCAGTCTGATGATACACCTGATAATTACTGGAGGGCCTGTTATAAAGCCATAGCGGCTACTAATATTGCCTTGGAGGCTATTAATAAAGCTCCCGATCAGGAAAAATATACAGCACAGAAGGGTGAAGCGCTGGTTGCCAGGGCCTATTCCCACTTCATGCTGGTTTCAATCTTCTCGAAGACTTACGATCCCGCAACGGCATCTTCCGATCCCGGGGTACCTTATGTAACAGAACCTGAAAAGGAAGTGATCAAACAATACGACCGCTCTACGGTGGCGAATGTTTATAAAATGATCGAAGAAGATCTGACCACTGGTCTGCCCTTGCTTCAAAATCAGTATAAATCTCCGAAATATCATTTTACAACTGCTGCGGCTCATGCCTTTGCAGCCAGGTTCTACCTTTTTAAGAAAGAATACCAGAAGGTGATTGATCATGCCAATGAAGTGTTCCCCGGAACCACAATACAAACTAATTTAAGGCCGGTTAACAGTACTTACAGGTCAATTGTTGATGCGGAGACCCGTGGACAGCTTAATAACCAGGCATCCTTGTCTGCTAATTTGTTGCTCGCCGAGCAGTACTCCTTATATGGATATTATAATATTTATGCCCGTTACCGTTATGGCCCAAGCAATAATATTATGAACCAGACTGTACGTGCTGCCAATGTTTCGGGAGGCAGATGGTCATGGCTTAATATGGCAGTTCAGTATAGTGCAGATGATCCTTTTTTGTTAAAATACGCAACAAGGATGAAGTATGCAGGGCTTAATGCAAATTATGGAGACCCTTATTGTATTACCCCGCTGTTAACCACCGATGAATTGCTGTTTAACCGTGCCGAAGCAAATGTGATGCTGGGCAGGTATTCAGAGGCCATTACCGATCTGAATATATTTTTAAGCCAGAACATCGAATCGTATACTTCTGCCAGAAACATTACCGAGGCAAAGGTTAAAACGTTCTATACAACCACAGTAGATGGTTCTCCGGTAGTTCCAACAACAGAAGAAGCGCTGATAAAGACTATTCTTGATTTCAAGCGGACGGCTTTTCTGCATGAGGGATTACGCTGGTTCGATATCCTCAGGCATAAGCTGACGGTGGTTCACAATACAAGGGATGGCCAGGTTATGGAATTGAAGCCGGATGATCTCAGAAGAGTATTTCAGCTTCCGAAAGAGGTATTGGGTGCCGGATTAGAATTAAATCCCAGGTAACATTTAAAGATAAAAGTGATGAGAAAAACATATATATACATACCCTTCCTTTTTGCAGTTCTTTTGTTTACGTCTTCCTGTAAGAAAGATAAAGAAGATTTAAGCGGGCCTATCCTGGGATTAGGCGGAGATAAAGTGGTTCCAAATGACATTGACAGATGGCTCGATACAGCCTACGTTGAACCCTACAATATTGAAGTTAAATACCGGTGGGATCCCTTTGAAGTAAAAGTGAATAAAACGCTTGTACCCGTTCTGGAGGAAATGGTCATACCGGTGATGAGTATGGTTAAAACCACCTGGATTGAACCATATAATAAAGTGATCAGCTCAAGCTTTATTAAAACGTATTGCCCGAAGCAATTTCAACTTGTAGGAAGTGCAGAATGGAACACAAATAACACGATCACTCTTGGTCAGGCGGAAGGAGGCCGGAAGATCGTTCTCTTTATGATTAATTATTACGATAAGTCAGACCGTAGTCAGATCGAGCAAATGCTTCATACTATACAGCATGAATTTGCACATATTCTTCATCAGAATAAAGAATTTTCCAAAGAGTACCGGAACATCACTCCGATGGGATATACCTCAAACTGGCAACTGGACACGGATCCGGTTAAGGCAAGGAATGAAGGCTTTATCACTCCTTACTCGCGTTCAAATGAGTTTGAAGATTTTGTTGAAATGGTATCTACAATGCTTGTAATGGGAAGAACAAGATATGATACTACTGTGAATGGTGTTACCAACGCCACAGGAAAGGCCAACCTCAGGAAAAAGGAGCAAATGGTGGTGGACTATTTTAAGAATTCATGGGGAATCGATTTTTACCAGTTACAAACCGAGGTTCAGCTCGGGATACAAAAGGCAACAATGTAATTGATGGTTGTAATTGATGGTTATTTATTAAAATGATTATGAAAAAGACACTACTAAGCGCCCTTGCGTTTTTGATAATAGTAACATCATGCCGCAAGGATGATGTGATAAAGCCCGAAGATAAGCCGGATGCAAAGCTCATCAAAGCGATGGATGAGTATAAAGCAGAACTTACCGGTGCTGAATTTGGATGGAAAGGGTACCTGATGCCTGATGGTGGCGGGGTGTATTCATTCCTGTTTAAGTTTGATGAAAACGAACGGGTTAGAATGATTTCTGATATTGACCCTTCTTTTGAAGATGAAGAGTTTGAAAGTTCTTACCGCTTAAAAGCCACTCAGAGGCCATCTTTATTCTTCGATACATACTCTTATATCCATGTTTTAGCCGATCCTGATATTGCTAATGGGGGAAGTTATGGTACTGGCCAGTATTCGGACTTTGAATTTGCTTTTGTATCAGTTAAAGAAGATACTATTGTGCTGGATGGAAATTTCAATCATAGTAAAATGATTTTGATAAAATCTAAATCAAAAGCCGAATCTGATAATTTTATGCGTAATATTTCGGCAGTTACCGGGACATTTGCTAAACTCAAGACATATTTTAAAAGGACTACTATTAATGGCGTAGAATATGAATTAAAGTTAAAGGCCGCCACTAAAACAATTTCGCTTAACTATTTAGATGGCGACATACTCAAATCTCATTCTTCGTTGTTTTATATTGATGGAAATAACGTTGTGTTAGTAGACCCTTTGGTTAATGGATCAACAGTAATCAACCAGATAGAGAATATCAGTTATAGTTCTACAGGTTTTATAAATGGATCTGTAAATGGCGGAAATATTGAAATTCGGGAAGCGATCTCTCCTCTAAAGATAGATGCAAATGCGGCGATTACGTTTTATAATAATATCCCATCAAGAGGCTACTATGTTGCTGATGAGGGTTTCACAATAGATGGAGTAGCTGATTCACTTAGATTAACATCTATAACGAATTTTGGCTTCCTTCTTTTCTGGCCTAAATATGGAACATCAGGCGGCGTTAATTATGATTTATTAGGCTTTGTAATAAGTACCTCTACCGCAAATACACTTAGCTATGGTCCCGCCTTTAGAACACCGACTTTTTCGGCTGATGGTTCCCGTATTACTTTTCCATATTTTGGACTTCTTGGATCTGTCCCTGCCACTTATTCTGCCCGTGTGACCGCTACAAGACAATTATTTGCAGATGTGGACGGTTTTTATGTCGTACCTATGGGAACAGATGAGTATGATCTTGTTAGCGTCAAAGATGCAAGAGCTTGGATGAGTTTTTATTAAAAGATTTAATTATTATTTATCAGAATGAGGCTTAATCATCACATAGAACTTATATCATGGTTGCATATACCAATGGTATGAGTTCTATTATATTAATTTAACTAAATTGTTAATTATGAATCTTAAAAAACTAAAAATTATCACTTTATTTTTTGCATCTGGAATCATGCTCCTGTCGTGTGAAAAGGACCAGCTCGCTGTTAATGAAACCGGCGAGGCAAAGGCAGATAAAGTAAGACTGGAACTTATTTCAAAATATACCAGTAACATTATTGGTGACGATAGTTTTCCAGATGCTGTTAGCTTCCTCAATCAGAATATCAATGCAGTAAAAGAACCAATCCAAACAGCAATCAATACCGATCCAAATTCTGTTGCTCCGGTTCAAACTCCTGAGTTTGATGACCAGGAATCTATTCTATATAATTGGGCATTAGGTATTTATAATCAAAATAATAGCTTTGCCGGATTAACAGATGAAGAGATTGAAGCTGTTTTAGAAAATGCGTTTGCGTCAGAACCGTTGCCTTCACCTCCTGAAGTATCTTCTTTGAGCAGCAGTTGTGCTGGCGCATTTACAGCAAGATGGAATAAGAATGCAGGCGATTACAGGGTTAGTGCATTTTTGTGTTTTTTACAGGCTTTTAGAGGTTCGCCTCTTAGTGGTGCACTGTGTATATCTGGAAAGTTTATTGAGCTTGACTTGAAACAACGGCAGGCCTTTGCAGACTATCAGGAATGTATGAGACAAAAATTAAGTCCGAGTGGATATGGCGAGGCGCTGTTCTCCTTTCTGAACGTGAATGAGTTTAGTAGTAATGAAGATGTTATAGCAGTTAAGCAAAGGCTGAGAAGCTTTAATAGCATAATTGGACCAGCTTTGGGGAGTGCTATATATAATAATGCCCTGGGCATAGGTTCTGAATTAGTACTAACGTACGTAAAAAACTATATTACGATTAATAAAATCCATCTTTCGGTGTATGAATATAACGATCTGGTACTATACATTAATATTGTTTATCGGTACGATTTTCAATTACCTATGGAGTGGGCCAATGCACTATATGATGTTTCAATAGTTAAAGATAGCAATGGAATCATTAGCGGTTACTGTTATGGTATTTGGATACAAGGGGCTCAAATAATATTACCGGATAATTAATATTTTTATAAGTGAATTTTATTTGCCATGGACGAATTAATAAATCAAAAACTTCTCTTCTTAATAGTTGCCCTGGTCTTTATTGTTCAGCTTCTTTATAGAAATTCTGAAAGATTCAAAGGCAGGCTATATGTTGCAATCAGCATATTGATTGATATCGGTTTTATGGTATGGCTTGGGATGGGGCTTACGTTCAATGGGCATTTGATTTTCTTGAGCACATGCGCATTTTTGACAGTCTTTTCCTGGTTTTTTCTGCTTTATCCGGAGCAAAAAGAGCGGGGCATTTATACTGTTTTTTACTACTTTCAGTTTTTAGCGTTATTTAGCGTTTTGGGCTTTTGCTTTTATTTCGATCTCCTTTAGGGTTCAGGTGCCCGGAACGGTCTTATAAGGGGAGTTTATATTATATAAATATACAAATACCGGGGAAAAACGATCAATATCATGCTCTCCTGTATTTGAATCCGGGTTCTTGTTAGAATCCGGGTTCTTGTTGTTTATTATGCAGGAAGAGATACTGATTTCGCTTGAAGACATTATATTAAAGATACCGGCCACAGATATTTCTTTATACCGGACAGTCGTTCCGTTGTCGAAAAAATGTAACTTGTCCTGAGCAAGGCTTTCCAAAACCCGGCTGCCGTTCCGAAGCAACTTGCGGAAGATTTCATCCCTGTTCCCTCAACGAACCCACAATGAAGCCGCAATGAAGCCACCTTTTTGACGAAGAAAGGTGGCTTCATTGCGGCTTCATTGCGGGTTTAAAGCGGGTTGGGGAACCGGCTTTATCTTATCTCACTCCGGAGGTTTATCGATTATGGTGGTGCTTTTATGACGAGTTTCATATTTTTTTATGACGGTTGTCATTTTTGAATTCTGTCAACATTGCAAACTTTATATTATTACTTTAAAAAAATCCGATATGGCTATCCTTGACAATGAGGGAAATCTGCACGGCTCTGAAGGTAATAAAGTACACCGGAATGTGAGGGGGAAAAATGTGGTACAGGCCAAACCGGTTCATAAAAATCAGACAGCACCCTCTATAAAAACATCCATTGAATTCGGTCTGATAAGCAATACTGCCCGTACCCTGCGGATTATAATGGAAAATATTTTTAACTGGCACGACGGGCAAATGGGAAACCGGCTCAACGGGGTTATATGTAATGCCTTTAAGGGCTGCGAAAGTTTGCCGGTTAATAAACGGGATTTTCACGACAGTGAACTGAGTTCTCTTGCAGGGCTGCAGCTCAACCTGTATTCGCCTTTGCCGCTGTTCCTTAAGATCAGACCATCGGTATTATGGGGAGGTGATGGCGATCTTACGGTGACGTTGCCTCCTTTAATCAGCAGGCAGCATGTAATTTCCCCAAAATCAGTACTGAGTATCAAAAGCAGTATACAGGTAACGCTCATCCTTGTAAATTTCAGGGAGGATTATTATCAGATAGTTGCACAGCAGGAGGAAGACATTAAAGCAAAAGGTATGAACACAATTAACTGGCATTTTGATCCTTCGATCCCGGATGGATGTGCCTTACTGGTATTCATGTCGCTGCAATATTATGTAGAGGATGCCATTCAGGGACGGAGAAATTTAAACGGGGAGAAGTTGAATCCTGTAGAGTTAATAGGAGCTTATCAGTTTTGGAAGGGCCGGATGGGTACCGAAAGTTTATACAGGCGTGAGCACCTGCCAGGTTACCGGGGGAATGAAATGCTCAGGAACTCTGTACCGGCTTAATAAAGCTTAATAAACATCAGGAAGAGATTGGTGATGCGGGATGTTAAATTTTAATATGAACACTTTTTAATACTATCAAAATGGCTGTATATAAAAGAGGCATTAACGGCCCTTTTTCTGGGAAAGCCGGAAGTGTGATCGGCAGTAGCTGGAGGAAAGTAGACTATATGAAAGGCCTTTCGGAGAAGCATAAGCCTGAAACGCCAGAACAAATTGCCCAGCAGGATAAGTGGAAAATAATGGTTGCATTTCTTGCCCCTCTTGCTAAGATACTCGAAACAGGGCTTAACAAAGAGGACACCCGCAGAAAAACGGCTTATAACCTGGCGTTAAGCTATAACCTGCGTTATGCTGTTAAAGAAACGGAAGAAGGATTTGAGATCGATTATCCCAATGTTCTTTTAAGCAGGGGCAGCCTCCCCAGGGTTGCAGATGCAAAAGTGGAGCGTGAGTCTGACGACAAATTCGTGGTATCATGGTCGCCCCTTGTTAACACGGCCATGGTCTCAGCGGATGATGAGGTAACAGTTCTGATGTATTGTCCGCAGAAAACAATACACATCATAAGTTTTGGCGAATATGAACGGCGGGATGGTAAGATGGTGCTTGCCGTTCCGGAAGAGCTTCACAACATGGCCTGTCATTTTTTTATCTTCTTTACATCGGTAAACGGTAATAACTCTCCCGCCCAGTATTTAGGGGAAGGTCCGGCTGATTTATGAAACACCGGCAGGTACACGAAGGTTGGATGACGCCGGAGGATAGCCTGATAAAGAAAAGGCGTGTGATACAGGGCGACCGGCGGATGCTGGAAGATATCCGGCAGATGCTGGAAGACCGTCTGATACAGGAAGACTGGCGGATGAGGAAGCGGTTTTTTGGTTATACCGTGAAAAGATCTGTTTGAAAAAGAGTTCTTTTGTACAGGGTGCCGCACTTGCTAATGGAGGAATAATGGATTTTTGGGTTCGCTCAGGGTGCCAATTATGCTTAGGTGGTGTCAATTAAAAGTCCTGATGACCCTGGCGGAATTTTATCTGAGTTTAAAATGGCATTGTTGTATGGAATGCGCCCGGAAATGACCATTTTTGCTGCAATGCATTGGAATATGAAAAAGAGATATTTTTACAGCGCCTGCGTTTTGACATTGATTTTCTTCTTTGAATCTGCCAGGGCTCAGTTTACCCCTTCACCTGTTATTCCTGACTTTACATTTCAAACGCTGGAGGGAAAGCTCTTTACTAAAAAAGATCTTGCATCTGATAAAAAGACCGTTTTCATTCTGTTCGACGTCACCTGTGAGCATTGTCAGCACGAAATGGAGGCAATAGGAAAGCGCTATTCAAGCTTCCGGAAGGTTGCACTTTATCTGGTTTCTATGGATACCAGGCCTGCAATAGAAAAGTTTATGGCTACGTACGGAAAGGAGCTTTACAGAAAATCCAATGTAACTGTTTTACAGGATTTTAAACCTGAGTTTATACAAAAGTTTAGTCCCGATAAATATCCTGCGATCTATGTTTATTCTAAGACGGGTTCTCTCATTCAATTTTTCAGCGGTCAGAAAGACGTTAAGGATATTGAAAAGGTTGTAAAGTAATTAAGCGTAACTCTAACCGGTAATGATTTAACTGACACCCTGATTCATGGATAAAGTTTGTTTAATTATAGCATTGTAACAAAATGATAGTAAAAGCCTGTATATTTGAATACTTTTTTAGCGGTAAACAACTGTTATTAATACTGTTAAATGGATTCTATTAATATCAAACAATTAGCCGAAAAGCTTAATCTTTCAACTTCAACGGTTTCACGGGCATTTCGCGGGCATAGCGATATTAATAAAGCGACCAAGGAAAAGATCCTTGCGATGGCCAGCGAACTTAATTATCAGCCAAACCATATGGCCAGTAATCTCCGTGACAAGAAAAGCAAAACCATAGCTGTTATTGTTCCCGAAATTGCGAATAACTTTTTCTCCCGCGCTATCAACGGTATTGAAAGGATTGCCAGGGATAATGGTTATCATGTGCTGATCTATCTTACAAATGATGAATTTGAAAAAGAGGTAGCTTTTATTTCTGAACTGCATAACGGGAGGGTGGATGGTATCATCATGTCGGTGACAGGCGAAGCAAACGATCACAGCCATATGCATAAATTCAGGAAAAAGAGTATTCCGCTTGTTTTTTTCGACAGGATGTATGATGATGTGATTACTTCAAGAGTAGCAACCAATGATTACGACAGCAGTTTTTCGGCCACACGACATTTGATAGACCGGGGTTGCAAAAGGGTTGCTTACCTGGTTGTGAATAAAAATCTGTCTATAGGAAAGATGAGGATGCAGGGCTATCTTGATGCCCTGAGTTCTGCAAAAATTGATTTTAACCCCGGGCTGGTCATTGAATGTACTAACGAACTGAACCGGAATATAGCAATTCTTAAGAATGCTTTTAACTCAATAAAACCCGACGGAGTGTTTGCATCTGTGGAGCGGCTCGCTATTGCCAGCTATTATGTATGCCATAATATGAACCTGACAATAGGGAACGACGTTAAAATTATTTGTTTCTCGAGCCTCGAAATAGCATCTCTGTTAAACCCGGCTTTATCAACAATTACCCAGCCTGCGTACGATATGGGAGTAGAGGCTGCCAGGATCCTGTTCAGAAGATTAGAGGGCGGAGAGGAGAAAGAGAACGACTACGAGAGCGTAGTTTTAGAGTCGGAACTGATCGTCAGACAATCAACCCTGGGCATCTGATCCTCAAAAATCACAGGATATAATTTCAGAACTTTTTTTAAAAAAGGGCATTTCCGGGAAGAAAATTCATTGGTTTGCTGTTGCCTAAGCCTTTAGTTTTCAACATTTCCGGGAACGGTACCGGTACCGTTCCCGGAAATGTTGGGTTTATACGGGTTTTTGCCGGACTTTTCTCCCGGAACTAAGTCATTGATTTATAGTGTGCTTTAAGCATTTAGCAAAAAACATACGAAACGCCTCTGCCTTTGTAAATCCTCTTATTTGAAAATGTGGAAAACTTTTAACTTCTTTTCTTCTTTTCGGGAACGTTCCCGATTAATTTTACATCTATGCTTTTGGCAGTGTACTAACCACTAACAAATGTTTAAACTTTAAATTAAATCAAATGAAAAAAAGTTACTTGAGAAGGATTCTTCTTCTGCTATGTTTCACTTTGAGTGCCGTTTGGAGCTATGCGCAGACGGGAAACATCAGCGGGCAGGTCCTGGATGAAAAGGGTCAGCCATTACCAGGCGCTTCAGTTAGTATCAGGAGTATTAACAGAGGAACCTCTACTGATGAAAAAGGAATGTTTCGATTAAATGCCGTGGCAAATGGTAGCTATGTCCTTTCCGTTAGTTTTATTGGATACCAGGTTTTGGAAACGCCGGTGACGGTAAGCGGTGAAAGGAAGGTTACTTTAAAGCTGGTGCCCAATACGCAGAATCTTACGGAAGTTGTTGTTATCGGCTACGGAACGCAAAGAAGGAAAGAACTTACCGGATCTATTTCTACGGTGAGTTCGAAGGATTTTCAAAAAGGCAATATTACAACGCCTGAGCAACTTATAGTGGGTAAAATAGCGGGTGTACAAGTTACAACCAACGGGGGACAGCCAGGTAGCGGAAGTACCATCCGCATTAGGGGGGGAGCTTCCCTGAATGCCAGCAATGATCCCTTGATAGTGATCGATGGTGTACCTGTAAGCAATGCCACTATTCCGGGAGTTAGTAATCCTCTGGCAATGATCAATCCGAACGACATTGAAACTTTCACCGTTCTGAAAGACGCAAATGCAACGGCTATCTACGGATCGCGTGCATCAAATGGCGTTATTTTGATTACCACAAAAAAGGGAAAAAGCGGGGCTCCTTCGATAGACTTCAGCAGTCAGAATTCAGTTGCCACCGTTGCAAAGAAAGTGGATGTGCTAACGGCTGATGAAGTAAGGGCATACGTAAATGCGAACGGTTCGGCAGATTTGAAGAATCTATTAGGCACTGCGAATACCGATTGGCAGGATGAGATCTTTCAAAATGCAGTATCGACCGACAATAATTTAAGTATATCAGGTACATCGAAGAATATGCCCTACCGCGTGTCTTTTGGATATCTTAATCAGAATGGTACGCTCATCACCGATAAATTAGAAAGAGGAACGGCTGCTCTTAGTCTTAGTCCCCGTTTACTGGATAATCATCTGAAGGTAGACTTTAACATTAAGAATTCGTTGGCAATCTCGCAATTTGCCAACCAGGATGCTATTTCCGGTGCTGTTCAGTTTAACCCTACGCAGGCTGTAACCGATGCTAACAGCCCTTATGGCGGATACTTTGAATGGACAAGGCCGGATGGTACCTTAAATCCAAATGCTCCGCGCAACCCTGTCGCTGCCATTAGAATGAAAGACGATAATGGTAATACGATGCGCAGCTTTGGCAATTTGCAACTTGATTATTCTTTCCATTTTCTCCCTGAGTTACACGCTAACGTGAACCTTGGTTATGACGTGTCGAGAGGTAAAGGTTCTACATTTATTCCCGCAGACGCGGCTATAAGCTTTAGCACACGGGGGAATTACAATCAGTATAAGTCGGCCATATCTAATAAGGTGGTGGAAGCTTATCTGAATTATAATAAAGATATCTCTTCAATCAACAGCAATATCAACGCAACTGCCGGTTACGGCTACTATGCTAACCGGACCAAGAATTACAACTTCGCGAGTTACGAGGCTGATAGTACTACCGTTAAGAGTACTCCGAAATTCCCATATGATATTCCAGAGAACAGGCTATTATCCTATTACGGACGTTTAATATATACATTGAATAACAGGTATATTTTCTCAGGAACTGTTCGTACTGACGGTTCTTCACGGTTCAGTGAAGACAACCGCTGGGGTGTATTTCCTTCAGCGGCATTCACCTGGAGGATTAATGAAGAAAACTTCCTGAAAGGCGTCAGTGCATTATCTGATTTGAAATTACGGCTAAGCTATGGCGTAACCGGGCAGCAGGAAGGTATTGCTAACTACTCCTACCTGTCTAACTATTCGGTAAGTAATAATGAGGCCATGTATCAGATTGGCGACAATTTTTACTACATGAATGCGCCTGTTGCTTACGACGAGGATATTAAATGGGAAACTACGGCGACCTATAACGCCGGCATTGATTACGGGTTCCTTAACGGGCGCATCAATGGTAGTATTGATGTTTATAAAAAGAAAACAAAGGATCTGCTTAGTGTTATTCCCATTCCTATCGGATCTAATTTTAGCAACCAGCTGTTGACAAATGTTGGAAATATGGAAGCGGATGGGATAGAGCTGGCCATCAATGCCAAACCGGTGCTTAAGAATGATCTTACATGGGACATAGGCTTTAACTTTACGTATAACAAAACAAAAGTCACCAATCTGACAGCCTCTTATGATCCCGACTATATGGTTTCTGTAGGAGATATCACCGGTTCTACCGGTAATAAGATCCAGGCGCATGCGCTTGACCGTTCTCCTTTCTCTTATTATGTCTGGAAACAGGTGTACGACGAAAGTGGAAAACCTTTAAATGGGGTTTATGCTGATCTGGATGGTGACGGAACAATTACGGAGGGTGATAAATACTTTTATAAGTCGCCGCTTCCGAAGTTTATCCTCGGTTTTTCGACATCTTTGTCATTCCACAAATGGACGCTTAGTACTGTAATGAGGTCAAGCATAGGAAACTATATATATGACAATGTAAGCTCAAATCTTTCTTCAAGGACAGTGATCATGGATGCTACTTCGGGAGTGGTGAACAATGTTGTAGGCGATTTTCTTAATACCGGCTTCTCTGCCAATCAATATTATTCAGACTATTATGTAAAGAATGCCTCATTCCTCAAAATGGATAATCTCGGCCTTGCTTACGACGCAGGGAATATCGCCAGAAATGGTAAGATGAACCTGACAATATCAGCGAACGTGCAGAACGTGTTTGTGGTTTCAAATTACAAAGGTGTTGATCCGGAGAATAATAAGGGGATAGATTATAAATTTTATCCGAGACCAAGGACTTACGTGCTGGGGCTGAATGTTGGTTTCTAAAAATATCGAAAGGAAATAAAGATGAACAATTATAATTATAAAATATTGGCGATGGCAACTGTGTTGTTGCTGGCCTTCAGTTCCTGTAAGAAGGATTTGGATCTTACGCCTACGAACGATATAACAGCCGATAAAGCATATGCTGATTTCAGCGGATATCAAAGCGGAGTTGCTAAAGTGTATGGAAGTTACGCCACGCCCAGTAACACCGGAACGGGTACCAGTGATGTTGCTGGTCAGGATCCCGGATTTGCGGATTTTCTGAGAGGGTACTGGAACTTACAGGAATTACCGACCGATGAGGCCGCCTGCGCCTGGATAGGGGATGCCGGCGGCGGTATTCTCGGATTAGATTACAACAGCTATGTTCCATCGAACGTATTGATCCTGGGAATGTATGCACGAAGTATGTATCAGATCTCCGTTGTGAATGAATTCTTAAGGGAAAGTGCCGACGCCAAAGTTGCATCAAGAGGAATAACCGGAAATGACGCGCAGGAGATCAAATATTTTGCTGCAGAATCCCGTTTTATTCGTGCATTTCAATACTGGCTGCTGATGGATCTTTTCGGAAATCCTCCTTTTATAACAGAGGAAAACAAAGTCGGCAAAGAATCGCCTCAACAGATCACCCGTGCAAAATTATTCGAATATGTAGAATCTGAATTATTGGCCATTGAGCCTTTGCTGAAAGAGACTAACGAATATGGCCGTGTTACAAAAGCTGCTGATTGGGCATTATTAGCGAGGCTATATCTGAATGCAGGAGTTTATACCGGCACACCCAAATATAATGAGGCTGCAGAATATGCCGGGAAGGTTATTTCATCGGGACATTATTCATTACACTCTGTTTACGCAAATCTGTTCAAGGGTGATAATGACAAGAACAATCCTGAAGTAATTCTTTCTATTAATTATGATGGGGTTAAGACTCAAAATAACGGCGGAACTACTTACCTGATCAACGCCGCAGTAAACGGAGATATGGGGCCGGCCGGTTTTGGTATTCCTAATGGAGGATGGGGAGGTAACCGCAGCCGTCCGAACCTGCCTGCCTTATTTGGTGATTATACGACTACGAAAGACAGGAGGGCAATGTTTTGGGGCGATACACCCGATATCTCTGATATCTCAATCTTTAAACAAGGTCTGGCGGTTACCAAGTTCACCAATCTTACCTCCACCGGAACAACTCCAGCCTCGGTTGGCGGCACTTATTGTTCCACAGATTTTCCTTTGTTCCGTCTTGCCGAGATGTATCTCATCTATGCAGAAGCTGTTGCCAGAGGCGGTTCAGGGAGTATGCCTACTGCTGTGAACTATATTAACCTGCTCCGCCAGAGAGCTTACGGCGATGCGTCCGGAAATATCACTTCATTTACGGTTGATGATATCCTTAATGAACGGGGCCGGGAATTGTACTGGGAAGGGTTCAGGCGTACGGACCTCATCCGGTATGGCAAGTATACGTCCGATTCTTATCTCTGGCCATTTAAAGGAGGTGTATCCACAGGCAGGGGGCTTGAAGCATATAAAAATCTCTACCCGATACCGGTCAGCGACGTAATAGCCAACACCAATCTGACCCAAAACCCGGGCTATTGAGTGGCATGAATGCTAATAGTTTCTGTGAGAATCCCGGGTTGAGATACCCGGGTTTACTTGACAAACTTAATCAGAATTAACATGAAAGCTTTAATAAATAAAATATTCCTGTTTCTTTCCTGCTCGCTTTTTCTTCTGGCGTGCAAAAAAGATGAAGTAAAGGTGGTGGCCACAGACGGAACATCGCCACAGTTAACTGTAGTACAGACTAAGCAGGTAATGCTTGAAGAACAAAAAGCCGATACGGCAATTTCTTTTTCCTGGACCAAGCCCGATTTCGGATATGCTGCGGCGGTTAACTACTCATTGCAGTTTGCAAAGAAGGATGCCAGTTTTGCAAACCCCAAGACGGTAGCATTGAGCAATGCCTTGCAAAAAAAGTATACTGTAGCAGAACTTAATGCAATTGCCAATGAAATTGGTCTGACCGGCTTTGTGGAGCAGCAGATGGAAGTTCGTGTGAAGGCAGAGATTTCCTCTGACCTTACTCCGGCTTATTCCACTGTTTCGACCATTACGATCACACCCTATTTAAGCGAACCTGAATATCCCGTTGTGTACCTGGTAGGTGACGCTACTGAAGGGGAATGGGACAATACCAAAGGAACGCCTACATTCAGGGATGAAAACGACGCATTCGTATATACATATACCGGATATTTCAAAGCCGGCGGCTTGAAGATCCTTGGTTATCTGGGTGCATGGGCACCTCAGTGGGGCAGCAACGGAAGCGGCGGAGTTACTTTTAGGGCTAAGGACCCTGATCCTGACCCGGCCAATTTTACAGTAGCAACCAGCGGTTATTATACGTTAACGCTGAGTCTGCGCAATACCACATTTTCTATGGTGCCTTATGACGCTTCAGCCGCCCCGGTTTATAGTTCTATCGGGATCATTGGCGAGTTCAACTCATGGTCAGATATTATGCCCATGACTGCCTCTGCTATGAATCCTCATATCTGGAG
>JAATFW010000154.1 GCA_015654985.1 Sphingobacteriales bacterium
GTTCGATCTGTTCATGCGGGTGCTGCCCGTCTGTTTGCCGGAACCCCCGAAGGTTCAGTCTCCTTTTCTGAAAATAAATTTCCAGAAATAACCTGCAAAAGCTGCCGTCCCCGCAGCAAGAGCTCCGGTAAGGGCCGTAATCAGAATAACGATGATCCAGTTAAATGACCAGTGTGGCAGCATGAACATTTCGCCTACCCGGTTGGCAAGAATATTTTCATTGGGTAAAGTTTTAATCAGGGCCATAATGGTCCATAAAAAAAAGATGGCTTTGAAGCCGGAATTGAAAGCATGTCCGGCGCTTTTGGCCTTCCATAAGGCAAAGAGAAAAGCGATGATGCCAATGATCCACCAGGGCAGAAAAAACTGAAGAACCAGGGAAGCTAAAATAATGAGGCGGGTAAGCATAATTATATTATTTATTTTTTTGGAGCGTGATGTGTTGTATAATCCGTTTGTTTTTTTCGCCGGCCGACTTCAGGAAAAGCAGATCGTTAAGACGTCCGTTTGTCCAGGTACCGATCATATCGTCGTAGTAAAAGCTGCCGGGATTACCCGACTGTCCGCCGGGGAATACCCCAAAGCCTTTCGTGGTTTTTCCGAGTGCTACTACCATACGCCAGGAGGGACCATTGCTTTCAGAAAGAGCGTTGACAGACGTTTTTGATCCTCCGTTATAAAGGATTCCGGAGCCGAAACCTGCAATTTTTGCAAGATGTGGGATATGGCTGTGTTTAACATTGGCCCATTGCCATTCTTTACTTATGGGCCCGAACCTGCGTTGAAGGCTGTCGACTGCGAAATGAAAAGAAGCCTGGATCAGACCGGCGCGGTCTTCTTTTTGGGGTGTTCTCACATCGTCGAACCAGTGAGAAGAGGGTTCGTGCAAAAGCAGGTGCACCGTACGATCCCTGGAGGGGAACCGCATAGGTGCTTTGGGATCTGTAAAATCATCTTCCCAGATCCGGTTGTAGAGATCTTTTTGCCAGATCTCGAAAATACCGGCCCCAATTTCGGCGGGATTAAAGTACTTATTCCATTTTTTAACAATGTTATAGGCGCTTCGTTCACTGGCACTCAATTTATCCGTTTGGATTAACTCAAGCATCACCGGCAGGACATTTTCAGCCAGTATGCTGTAATTATCGTTTTGAAGGTTACGCATACTGTCGGGGGTGGCCCCAGACATCGAAGCAAGGCGGGTATTTATGCGATGGGCCCTTTCATAACCGGCAAACTCCCAGTTAATATAATAGGGGTATGATTTATCTGTTGAAGGTTGATTTGCAGAACTTACAAAGCCACGGGGAGGATTTTTTACTGCAGGGTTCTGGTCTGCCGGAATACGTCCATGCCAGTCGTTTGCAGGATTGCTTCCGTCGAGAAGATATTTTCCCTGCCCGGGCCATTTCAAAGGAATATAGCCGTTGGGCGTAATGGCAATATCGTTTTCAACACTTGCGAAAGCAAAATTCTGGGCCGGAGCAGTATAGTAGGTGAGTGCTTTGCGGTAATCTGAGTAATTCTTTGCCCTGTTTAAATAATAGAAAGCAGCCACATCAACAGAAGGGTCGTGAGCAATCCAGCGAAGGGCATACCCTTCGGGAATATTGCGGGCCTTTGCAAAATTCTGAGGCTTACTGAGATATACTACAGGGCCCTGACTGGTATAGTAAACGGTGTCGGTAACAGTATGGCCGCTGCGGATCTTTATCGTTTCCAGCCGGGGTTTAACAGCGTTCCATTGGTTGTTATACCAATACGAGGAGTAGCTCCGGTCTTTGAATTTTATTTTATAAAAGTCGAGCACATCGGCATTGACGTTGGTAACGCCCCAGGCTATTTTTTGGTTAAAGCCGATAATAATTCCGGGAGCGCCGGGGATAGAAACACCATATGCGTTGGATTCTGGTCCGGCAAGTTGTATCTGATACCAGATGGCCGGTAAGGTAAGATCAAGGTGCGGATCATTTGCCAGCAGCGGGAAGCCGCTGGCCGTCCTGCTTCCCGAAACGGCCCAATTATTACTGCCGATCCCTTCATCCTTTTGCCTGGTAAGTGCAGAAGAAATTGAGGCTATGCCGTTGTCTGTCTCAGGAGTCTGAGGTATAGGCAGCGGTTTAAAATCCCAGGAGGTCCCTTCAGGAATTATAGGATCTGCTTTGAAGGGATAATCGGGGAAGAGGTTTTCGATAACAGCTTTGCCATATTTACTGAGTGCATTACTCATATAAAACTCATCAGAGCCGCCGGCGAGGGTTGCCGACATGAGTTTTAGCAGCAGGGCTGTATTTAACGGAGTCCATTTCTCAGGCTTATAATCGAGTATCTTGAATTCTATGGGATAATCCTTTGGCTTTAAAGTGCTGATATATGCATTTATTCCGTCTGCATAAGCTTGTACCATGGTTTTTATTTCGGGATACTTTTCAAGCTCACGGAGCATGTTTTCAGCGCCGTAAACCATCCCCATTCGGCGCTGGTAACGGTCGAGCTCCAGGGCTTTTGCGCCTACAACTTCAGAAAGGCGTCCGCCAGCATAGCGTGTCTGAAAGTCCATTTGCCACAAACGATGTCTGGCGGTAACAAAACCCTGGGCAAAATAGAGGTCGTAGTCGTTTGAAGCAAACAGATGCGGAATTTCATGCTCATCGAAAGCTATCTGCACCTTGCCTTGTATGCCTTTCACGTATAAGTCGTCATCCTCAATATCTTTGTTTTCAGCATTATTCCAGAAACCTCTGAATGGATCGAGAAATTTTCCAATAGGGGGGATACTGCCTGATTTGGTATTCAACAAAAGAATAAACCCCAGTGACAGCAATAATGAAAGGGTGGCTTTCAGAATTTTCATTTGAATAGTTATTGATATACCATTTGTTTTTTAAAGCATCAATGAGACCGCTTCGCTAAGTTTTCATATTATTTACTTTTAAGGGTGTTCAAGAGATCGTTTATTATTTGCTTTTAAAAGGAGCTCAGGAGATCGCTTTGCTAAGTTCATTTCGGTTTGTGCGTTTCTGCAAATGCTCATGGATGGTTTCATGTATGTAAATATAAAAGCTTTTATGTATTTCTATATTGCCTTCAGGCTATTCATTTATCCTCGAGTGTATTCATTTATTCTTTTCTGAATAAATATGATTTGTTTATATTTACCCGCATTAAGTATGATGCTTTATTTGAGGATCTCTCAATCACCCAACAATTAAGAGAGCTGAATTGACCTTTAGGTTCAGCGGAATTAAGCAGGATAATGAATGAAAGACAGAGCCTTCGCCAGTTTCGGCATAGAAAAATATAGAGAAGTTTAATATAATATTAAGGGCCATTAATCGCAGTAATTTTACAGGATATATGTTGTTTTATAAGCATACTCTCTATAAGTTAGCAGATCTGAATTTCCTGCCCTCAGAGCGATATTATCTCTCAGAGAACAGTATCAGAGTAGTAAACAGTAAAACTGTACTGAAGTTTAAGTGGATAGTATTAAAGATTACAAAACTTCGGTAACACATAGGTGTTAAAGAAATGCACGTACAAAATATATGAAGTCCATAAAAAAAAGTTCGGATCCGTTACAGCAGAGCAGTGTCAGGCCATACTCCCGCTTAACGGATTATGATATCCATCTGTTTAAGGCAGGCAGGCATTATAAATTATATGATAAGTTGGGTTCGCATGTAATGCAGCCGGAGGGCGAGAGGAAAGGGACGTATTTTGCTGTTTGGGCCCCTAATGCAGAGCTTGTATCTGTTATTGGAAATTTTAATGGCTGGAATAAAGATTCGCATATTTTAGCGAGCCGCTGGGACAGCTCAGGAATTTGGGAAGGATTTATACCGGATATAGGTGTTGGTGAAGTTTATAAGTATTTAATCAGATCGAATTCGGGGGAGGAGCTTGAGAAAGCTGATCCGTATGCCCTTCGTTGGGAGGAACCTCCGCATACAGCTTCTATAGTATGGGATACCTGGTATGAGTGGGCGGATAAAGAATGGATGGAGAAACGGGCTGAAAGAAACGGGCTTAAGAAACCCTGGTCGGTGTATGAAATACATTTGGGGTCGTGGATGAGAAGTCCCGATTCGCCTGATCAGTTTTTAGGCTATCGTTTAGTGGCGGATCAGTTGGTTCCTTATATAAAGGAGATGGGCTTTACGCATGTGGAGTTTATGCCGCTTATGGAGCATCCGTATTATCCGTCGTGGGGATATCAGGTTACCGGGTATTTTGCAGCATCTTCAAGATATGGCACCCCACAGGACTTAATGTACCTGATCGAACAGCTTCATAAGAATGATATAGGAGTGGTTTTTGATTGGGTGCCATCGCATTTTCCGGGTGATATGCATGGGTTGTTCCGTTTTGACGGTACCCACCTTTATGAGCATTCAAATGCAATGGAGGGTTTTCATCCCGACTGGAAATCGTATATCTTCAATTACGGGCGGAATGAAGTTCGTTCTTTCCTGATCAGTAATGCGATTTTCTGGCTCGACAGGTATCATATTGACGGAATAAGGGTAGACGCGGTAGCATCGATGCTTTACCGGGATTATTCGCGGAAAGCGGGCGAGTGGATCCCCAACGAGTTTGGAGGGCGGGAAAACCTGGAGGCGATAAATTTTCTGAAGGAACTAAATGTAGCGGTTTACGGAGAGTTTCCGGATGTACAGACCATTGCTGAGGAGTCGACTGCCTTTCCGGGGGTTAGCAAGCCTGTATTTACTAACGGACTTGGTTTTGGTATGAAATGGATGATGGGATGGATGAATGATACCCTGAAGTACTTTGAGGAGGACCCTATTCATCGCAGGTATCACCATGGGCAGATCACCTTCAGTACGGTGTACGCTTTTACTGAGAATTTCATGCTTCCGTTTTCTCATGACGAGGTTGTTCACGGGAAAAAATCTTTAATCTATAAAATGCCCGGCGATGAGTGGCAAAAGTTTGCCAATCTGAGATTGTTGTATACTTATATGTTTACCCACCCCGGCACTAAATTAATGTTTATGGGGTGCGAATTCGGTCAAACTTCTGAGTGGAACTTTGAGCAGTCGCTTGACTGGCATTTGCTTCAGTTTGCACCTCACCAGGGAATTAAGGAGGTTGTTAAAGAATTAAATTCACTGTATCGTAATGAGGGCGCATTGTATGAGAAAAACTTTGAATGGGAAGGATTCAGATGGATCGAATCGGGTGATGCAGAGAATTCTGTACTGGCTTACTGCCGTAAAGGAGAAATAATAGAAGATAAGCTGGTTATTGTTTTGAATATGACGCCTGTTCCGCGTTTGAACTACCGTATCGGGCTGCCGCATCACGGCGACTGGCAGATCATTTTTAACTCGGATGAAAAGAAATATTATGGCAGCGGTTTTGAACTTAATTATGTAATAACTACGCAGCAGGTGCCATGGCAGGGCAGGGAACAGTCGGCTGTTCTCAATTTGCCGCCTTTATCGGGGTTGATATTAAAGAGGTTTAACAGGAGTGCGAAGTATTGGTAAGTGCGGGTTGAAGGTTGTGGGTTGCAAGTTGCAAGTTGAAAGTTGCAGGTTGCAAGTTGAAGGTTGCAGGTTGAAACCCGCAACTCACAACTTTCAACCTGTAACTCAGAACCTATAACTTACAGGGCTGTGTTAACATATGTTTAATTTGGCAGTCTGGATTCATTGATTTTCCTGATAATATCCTTATTATTACATCTTATACATGATATTAAGATCAGCAGGGATTGTATGTATAAAGGTTTTTTAATAATCATAATATTTTCAGGAATATTCCAACGGCTTTCCGCACAGGTAACATTCTCTCATTTATCTGTTAACAACGGACTGTCTCAAAGTACCGTGCTATCTGTTTGTAAGGACAGCCGGGGATATATGTGGTTTGGAACCAGAAATTGCCTGAACCGGTATGATTCCAGGAACATTAAGGTGTATCTGAATGATCCGTCTGACCCGGGCAGCATCAGTTCCAACGATTATATATATGCTGTATTTGAAGACAGGAGTAAAAATCTCTGGATAGGCACTCAATCCGGCCTTAACAGGTATCTGCCTGAAAGTGATTCTTTTGAACGGATATTGGCAAGACCGGGAAAGCATGGAAGCCTGAGCGATAACAGCGTACTTTGTATTTTCCAGGACCGTAAAGGTGGTGTATGGTTTGGAACGAATAACGGATTAAGCAGAATAGACCATCCGGCTTCAAGGTATTTTACTAATTATAAAGCTGCAAATAATGATCAGGGCGTCGCAGGGAATGAGATTTATGCGCTGTATGAAGATCGTGCAGGAAATCTTTGGGTGGGTACCACCAATGGTCTTACCCGTATGACCTTAAAGAATGGAAGATATATTTTTAAAACATTCAGGCACTCCGGATCTGATGCCCGCAGCATCAGCAGCAATTCTGTTAAAGCTATTGCAGAAGACCGGCAGGGGGGCCTATGGATAGGTACTGAAAACGAAGGGCTGAACCTTTATGAACCGGAAAGTGAATCGTTTACTCATTTTACGCATAATGCTTCAGGCAATAGCTTAAGTAACAATAATATCCGCAAAATCTTAACCGACCGTAGCGGTATTTTGTGGGTGGGTACCAAAGATGGATTGACTCTTCTTAACCCGATCAGCAGGCAGTTTAAAATATACAGGAATGAGTCAGAAGATGCTAAAAGCATCAGTGATAATTCAATTAAAGACATTTACGAGGATAAGACAGGTTCTGTCTGGATCGGAACAATGTATGGAGGGGTAAACGTCAATCATCCGGGAGCTTTTCCATTCACCGTTTACCGGTACAGCAAATTTACCAATAGCATCAGCAGCAATCTTATCAGTGCAATTACTGCTGATTCAAAACAAAATCTCTGGATCGGCACTGAGGGCAAAGGCCTGAACTATTATGACCGAAAGAAGAAGCTGTTCAAAAACTACCAGAATGATCCAGCAGACCCTTCCAGCTTAGGATCGAATTTTATAAAGGCTATTTATGAGGACCGTTCAGGAAATATCTGGGTTGGCCTTCACCAGGGGGGACTGGACCAGTTCCTGCCTTCTACTGGTAAATTCAGGCATTTCAGGCATGATCCGGTTGATCCGGAGTCGTTAACTAAAGACAATATCAGTTGTATTGTTGAAGACAGCAAGGATAATTTCTGGATTGGTACAGCTTATGGTCTCAGCCTGTTTGACCGTAGTTCGGGAAAATTCCTTTCTTTTCCTGAAAAAGGGGCCAAGGGCTACAGGCTAAGCAGTAAGTATGTCAGAACTGTTTATGAGGATTCAAAGCATAATTTATGGGTTGGAACAGCCCGGGGATTAAATCTTTTGCCGGCTAATTCTACCATCTTTCAATGGTTCCTAAATGACAGCACCAGGGCGGGCTCATTACTCTCGGGATACATTAACTGCATCCGTGAGGACAGGAATGGTTCGGTTTGGATAGGTTCTTATAACGGAGGGTTAAGTTGTTATCTGGCAAAAACGCGAACTTTTAAAACATACATCGAAAAGGATGGATTAATAAGCAATAATGTTATTGATATCCAAGAGGATAACCACGGTGCCCTTTGGGTTAGCACCGACAAAGGGCTTTCGCGGTTAAGCCCCGACCGTAAGAAATTCAGGAGTTATACTGTTAACGACGGGCTGCCTGCCAATGAGTTTAACTATAACTCTTCTTATAAAGACGCTGATGGAAGGATTTTTTTTGGTTCTTACAGCGGATTGCTGAGTTTCCAGCCGGATGATTTTAAAGAAAATTTAAATGCTCCTGTTGTTCTATTTACGGCATTAAAGCTTTTTAATAATCCCGTCAGGATTAACGGAAACGACGGTCTTTTAAACAGGGATGTCAGCCTGACCAGGGAAATTACATTTTCATACGATCAGAATATTTTTACACTTGAATTTGCAGCGCTGAATTATATCAGGCCCTCAAAAAACAGGTACGCTTATAAACTGGAGGGATTTGAAAGAGACTGGAATTTTGTTGGCACTCCATCGGCTACTTATACGAACCTGCCTCCGGGCAAGTATGTCTTTCTGGTAAAGGGAAGTAATAACGACGGGGTGTGGAGTAAAGAACCTGCTGAGATCAGGATCACCGTACTGCCTCCCCCATGGCGGACGTGGTGGGCATATACCCTCTATATCCTTACCGGGGGGGCTTTGTTTGTTGCTGTTATCCGGTTTTTCAGAAGGCAGGCCAGGCTTGAGCGTGATCTTTATTATGAGCATCTTAATGGAGAACGGCAGGAAGAATTATACCGCATGAAACTGGATTTTTTCACGAAGGTATCGCATGAGATCCGTACCCCTCTTACCCTGATCCTTGCTCCGATAGAAAAATTAATTGACATTACAGCCGACGGCTCATCAATAAAAAAGCAGCTCTTGTATGTTAAAAATAATTGCGACCGTTTGCTCCGGCTAATCAGCGAATTGCTTGATTTCAGAAATGTTGAAACAGGAAATATGAAACTTCAGGTTGCTGAATGGAACCTTGTATCGTTCTGCGAGGGAATTTATACCTCATTCTTAAGTCTGGCAATAAGCAGAAATATAAAATTCGATTTTGAATATACGCAGGAAGAGATCAGTGTGTATTTTGATCAGATA
>JAATFW010000334.1 GCA_015654985.1 Sphingobacteriales bacterium
GAAAATGGCAGGCCTGTGCTCATGCAAACTTCGAGAGCCCTGATCATGCGTTTAGGGTTATTGATATCAACCTCAAGGTAGTAATCCGGATCCAGTTCCTTTAGCTGTTGCTGCAGCACCGGCAGTCCCTGAGTTCGGTAAAGCTGATTAAGGCGATCCCTTATCCCGGGACCGGCTTTAGGAAGATCATCAAAACCTTCGGTTATTGCTTTAATAAACAAGCCTGAACCACCAACCAGAATAGCTGTATCTTTTTGACTGAAGATACCCGATAACACCTCAAGTCCTTCAGCTTCAAATTCGCCGGCAGAATAATCCTGGGAAACCGAAAGAGAGTCAATGAAGTAATGTTTAACAGCAGAAAGTTCTTCGGGGGAAGGCTTGGCTGTTCCGATACCCATCTCCCTGTAAAACTGCCTGGAATCTGCAGAAAGAATTTCAGTTCCGAAATGAAGGGAAACTTTAACAGCCATTTCTGTTTTACCGGATGCCGTTGGCCCCTCAATTACAATGAGTTTTTTCTTCGAGATCATCAGCCCTGAGGGAGCTTAAAAGTCTTCTTTATTGTTAAAGTCTTCTGATTCGAAGTTATCGTTATCAGAAAACTCATCCATAAACTCATCTTTTTCTTCTTCCTCTTCTTCGGGCGCCTCTATATTTGCATCCAGTTCGTCAACAGATTCCACTGTTTCCATTTCTTCTGTATCCTCATCACCAAGTCCGTATACAGTTTCATTCAGAAAATCGAATTCTTCAGTTTCTTCTGCCGCTGCCACGGGAGGAGCTGCAACTGAACCGGCGGGTTTTGGTGCTTCACCGATGCTTCTTGAGATGCAGGGATATTCTTTTCCGGATTCTTCATCCAGGATCTTTATGAGCTCCACATGGAAGTCGAAAGGGCGATCGAAGTCGTAGATATAGTAGAACTTTTGATGCGGATCATCAATATACCTGTTGAGCTTTGTCCCTGTCATGAGAGCCACCCCCCGGTCGGTTTTCCTCTGATTGGGCAAATATGCAAATTCCTCACCTTTGATCCATTGGTCGTTGCTTATATAAAAAGATGACGACTTATCGGGGTTATACCCCGTGCTTTTATGAATAGCGAGATGCAGATCTTCAAACGTTTGTGTTGATTTAATATCAATATCACGTACTACATCGTCGTAATCTTCAAAAGAAACCCTGAACCTGTAAATAGCCATGATTAAGATTAATGTAAGTTTATGCGAAATAAAAAAATTTGGCGTAACAATAACGCCTTTTATGTAAGAAAGTTTTGAAATTAATTTATTTAATAACGGATACAGGGCTTAAGCCTATTTCCTTCCCTTTTTTTATCATAAAGTTAACAGCTTCTTCCCGCGAGTTTTTTATTTCTCCTTCCAGGATAGCCTCACGTATCTGATTTTTTATTATGCCCACTTCCCGCCCTGCTTTAATGCCAAAGGTAGTCATAATATCGGTTCCTGTAACAGGAGGCTGCCAGTTCCGTATCTGGTCTCTTTCTTCAACATCTTTTAACTTTTGTTTAACCAGTTCAAAGTTCTGACGGTATTTTTTCTTCTTGTATTCATTTTTAGTAGTAACATCGGCATGGCAAAGTAACATTAAGCTTTCAATATCTTCGCCCGCGTCGAACAATAATCTCCGCACGGCCGAATCTGTTACAACTTCCTGGGCCAATACAATAGGGCGCAGGTGAAGCTGAACCATCTTCTGAACAAACTTCATTTTTTCATTCAGAGGAAGTTTAAGCTGAGCGAATATTTTCGGGACCATCCGGGCGCCGCGGTCTTCATGCCCATGAAAAGTCCAGCCCTGTTTTAACTCAAACCGTTTGGTTGCCGGTTTGGCAATGTCGTGAAGGATTGCAGCCCATCTCAGCCATAAATCGTTACTGCTAAGTGAAATATTGTCAAGTACTTCCAGCGTATGATAGAAATTGTCCTTATGCCCTTTGCCGTTTATGTATTCAACACCGTATAGTTCAGTCATCTGAGGGAAAATCAGGTGAAGAAGGCCTGTATCAAATAAGTAATTGAAACCTACAGAAGGCTGGGGCGATAAAATTATTTTATTAAGTTCGTCGGTTATCCGTTCTTTAGATACAATGGAGATCCGTTCTTTATTAGCTTGAATGGCCTGAACAGCTTTTTCATCTATTTTAAAGCTTAACTGGGAAGCGAACCGCACTGCCCTCATCATCCTCAGCGGATCATCAGAAAAGGTCTCCTGCGGATCAAGAGGGGTACGGATCAGCCGGATATCCAGGTGTTCCGTTCCATTAAAGGGATCAATAAGCTTTCCGTAATTATGATGGTTCAGTGCCAAGGCCATTGCATTGATCGTAAAATCGCGTCGTTTCTGATCGTCATCAAGAGTACCATTCTCTACTATCGGTTTGCGGGAGTCGGAACGGTAAGATTCTTTGCGGGCCCCTACAAATTCAATTTCAAGATCTTTATACTTCAGCATAGCGGTACCGAAGTTTTTAAAAACAGATACCTGACTTCTTAGCGCTGCTGCAGCTTTTTCGGCAAATGCAATGCCGTTTCCGATAACAAGGATATCAATATCTTTTGATGGCCTGTGAAGAAAGGTGTCTCTTACGAACCCGCCGATAACATATACATCTACCCCGGCCTCATCGGCAAGTTTACCAAGTTTTCTGAATACCGGATGCTGCAGGTGCTGTTCCATAGTCTGGTCTGCAAAAATAAGGGAATTAGTGAATTTGGGAAGGGGAAAATCGTGATTGTTGGATTGTTAATAGTTGTAAGTTGCAGGCAGCAATAAATAAATGTTCTACCCGGCTCGAATAATATGATCTCAAATGGTAGCAATTTTCAGTGTTGAACATTGGAGCAATCTTCTGAATACCGTTTCACAACCAGGAAAAAATGAAGTTTTTCCTGGTTGTGAATTGACTATCAGTTTTTATAGATTAGTTATTGCTTGTTAAAGAGGCAGAGGGCAGCTCCTGCTAAGGTCTGCGGTGAGTGGCGCGGTCTATTGAACTATCAGCAACCAACCTTTTGCCTTTTGTACCGGTATCCCGTCCGCGATATCAAATGTTTTAGCTGGCTGATAGTTTTTGATCCCGGGCGCAGTAATA